>RFMZ01000204.1 GCA_009927445.1 Betaproteobacteria bacterium | reverse complement strand
AAAAGCCAAGTACCGATTAAGCCAGTTCCTCCCGTTAAAAAAATGTGAGAATTTTTTAACTTTTCAATAGAAGGCAAGCCTTGTTCCGCTATAAAGCGAAATCATCTTTAATGTTCCATTCTAAATCAGTCATTTTTTTCTAGCGCTATTTAAATCAACTAAGATAACCGTGGGCTAAAAAAGCTTGTTGATAAGCTTTTTCTATAAGACGCTTAGAGTGATCGTTTTTAGGGCATGAACACAATTTTAAAAAACCGTCGGTTGAGGGTAAAACCATTCTGTACTCTTGTTGAAGGTGTTTCTTATCACCTTCAAATTTTGATAAAACCACCTTTAAATTGATTTTAGATAAGGCATCCTTGATTTCCTCTTCTAAGGGAGAAAGCAATTGCACTAAATAGTTGTCTAAGCGAGCACTGCTGACTTTGCCAACCTCGTCCATTTTTCCAATCAAATTGGAATATTCGGTTGCGACCATCATACCCAGCGCCACCGCAACTCCATGAGAAATCGCAAAGTCTGAGGATGCTTCTAACGCATGTCCAAAAGTATGGCCGTAATTAAGCAATAATCGCTCAGATTGATCAAACTCGTCAATTTCAATAAACCACTTTTTTGCAAGTAACGCTGCAAAGACTACTTGAACACCCGTTGCAGGGGTTAATGGAAAGAAGGGGTTAAGCTTGAGATATTGATCAAAATTTTCAGGCCCGCGCGCATAGCAAATTTTGACTGCTTCTACTAAACCTCCAATGATCTCATTTGCTCCCAAGGTTTTACAAAAACTCATATCAATGAATACTTCATGAGGAGGGTAAATATTGCCTACAAGATTTTTATAACCTCGGACATTAATTGACGATTTTCCACCGATACAGCTATCAGTCATACTAAGCAAAGTACTAGGGAAATAGGTCCAAGATAGGCCACGCATGTAAATAGAGTTAACAAAGGTAGCAATGTCTTGAATAATCCCCCCTCCAATTGCGTAGACGTGCGTACTTCGATTAGCCCCTAAAAACGCATTTTTTCAATGACCCCGGCCATATAGTCAAGATTCTTACTTGACTCTAAGGCTGGAATAGTAATTACTGATTGATCCTGAAGATTGAGTAATTCCGAAAGGTACTCATCAATTAAATAAATAGTATGCTGATTCGTAGGTATTTTAGGAAACAGGTCTTCGCCAACACTAACTTTATATTTACCACCTGAGGCAATAACTTCAAAGGATTCGAGCATAACTAAAGCCTCTATCAGCAGCAATAAATTGTCCAGTAATACCCGTATTACTTTGCGAACATAAAAAGTCTACCAAACCAACTACATCGCTTAAATTTGGTAAAGTCTGCAGCGGGGTTAAAGACTCGAGTTTTTCAATTTGATCATGATTTAAGTTCAACCTAGTCATTGGGGTATCCAATGCCCCAGGTAAAACGGCATTAATTAATATCCCTTCTTTTCCTAAGTCAATAGTTAAGGATTGGACCAGGCCTTGTAAAGCAGATTTTGTAATACAGTAGGATAACTTTGTTTGCCGCGCAATGTTTTGCCAGATGGAACTGATGATGCAGAGACGAGCATTTTTTGCAAGCAAATTAGCTTTTCTTAGCGCATGTAAAGTACGCAAAATAAATACTACGTTTGCTTCATACATTTGCAGATGTTTAGTAATGTCAAAATCATCAATATCATCATTACAATTCATACCTTGCGCCCAGATCACAGAATCAATTTTAGATTCAATCAATAAATCCTTAAGATTTTGGCAAAATTGCTTATCGTCCCCAGTCCAAGTAACCCATTCAATAATTTCGTTATGTGGATTATTTGTGCGCCCTGCTCCAACAACTCGGCTACCTTGTTCCGTAAAATTTTCGCAAATGGATTGGCCAATGGATCCGGATCCACCAAAAACTAGCGCTAACCGCATCGTTAAAAGATGGCATAAAGAAGCATTACAAGCCTCTTTTGCTAAATGATTCAAGCATTGATAAATCTGAGGAATAAGGAGTATCTAGAATTTTTAAGGTAATTGGATCATCTTTTTTACATGAAGTTAATAACTTATGTCCAAACTTACCAAGCATTAGTTCTCGACTTGAGATTTGATTTTTTTGTAATGGAATTGCCATATAGTAATCTTCTTCATTCAGAATTTGTCCAGCAACAAGGTCGCGCTTGGCATATACGCCGCGAACATATGAATCTAAATAAGCGATTTCACGATCAATAAAGTTTCTTCTTTGATTGCCTGAAGTTCCACACATTTCTTGAGCTTTGTGCCACGCTTTAAACCAAGTGTCAATCTGCGCTGGAAGAGATGAGTAGGTTGCCACCTGAAAGCCATCATCATTGATATCAATATGGCGCTCAAACGTACGTGCCCCTTTGCCATAAGCAATGTACATCGATGCAGACCAATCATGATATTCATGACAGGAATAGCCAATAACTAAATCAGGGTAACGATGCCGCAAATAATCTATTTGATTTAATTCACATTCATTATCTTCATGTGGGTAAGCGGCAACGCAGTGATTTAAAGACAGAGTAATATTACGATTGGTAAAGAAATGGACGACATCATCCATATCTTTTTGAGTCATGCCGCCGGTAGATATGATGACCGGCCTTTTTGTGGTGGCTATCTTTTCAAGTAATGTCCAATCATTATTGTCAGCGCTTGCAACCTTAATAATAGGCATATCAAACTCAACACACCAGTCAACCGATTTCTCATCAAAGGGTGTCGCCATGGGAATGCATCCACTTTTGCGAATTGCGTCGACCAGTACTCCAAAATCTTCCTTTGACATTTTAGTGTCAGATAGTCGTTTCACATACCGAATATCATCTCTTCCGACAAAGTCCTTATGCACGAAGTTATCAATATCTCTAAACTGCAGCTTAATAGCTGTTCGAACATTATTAAAACGAACTACCTTAGAAAATTTACTGATAATTTGCAAGCCTCGATCAACACTACCCTGATGATTACTCGCCATTTCTAAAA
>RFMZ01000220.1 GCA_009927445.1 Betaproteobacteria bacterium | reverse complement strand
ATTTACTGCGACAATGTTTATTTAATTCTGACTTGATGCATATGCCTAAAGCCCCCAAAATATTGAAGACTAGTCCACAAGAAGATATTGGTATTCCAGTATCTGTCAAAATTCGGCAAAAGCTGAAAAAAGCCAAGAAAAGGTTTCATGCCAATGACAATATTGCACCATTTTTAGAGCCGGGAGATTTGGAGTTAATACTTGAAGAAGTTCAGCTAAAAATGCAGGATGTTTTAGAGAGTTTGGTGATTGACACTGAAAGTGACCACAATACTCAGGATACCGCTCGGCGTGTAGCAAAAATGTTTGTGCGCGAGGTCTTTGCAGGTCGATATAGCGAAATGCCGGCCATTACGGAATTTCCCAACATATCCCGCCTTGATGAGCTGATGGTGATTGGTCCTCTGACTGTGAGAAGTGCATGCTCACATCACTTGTGCCCCATTGTTGGAAAAATCTGGATTGGAGTATTACCTAATGAGAAGAGCAATTTAATTGGATTATCTAAATATGCCCGTATTACGGAATGGATTATGGGGCGACCACAAATCCAAGAGGAGGCCGTGATACAACTGGCGGACATTTTGGAGGACAAGATCAAGCCAATTGGTTTAGCGGTGGTAATGGACGCGGATCATTTGTGTATGCAATGGCGTGGTGTTAAAGATATGGACTCGAAGATGCTTAATAGTGTTATGCGGGGACGATTCTTGGAGGATACCGATTTACGCCGAGAGTTTTTGTCCTTATTGGGTAGTCGTTACAAATAAGTTGTTTGTCAACGCATCGAATAAGAAGTGCGTTGTAGGGCTATAGTTGCAGATTGCGTATTTGAACTGAAGTATGAATTACAAAAATGATTATCATTAGAAGCGCTGTAATAAAAACAAAAATGAATTTAGTAGTCTTTTTTATCCCTTGAAAGGAAGTTCCATGAAAACAAGCCGTCGCCAATTTATGATTTTTTCTGCAACCGGTTTAGCAGCAGTTACTGCTGGCCAAACTTTTGCTGCCGATCCAATGCTCGCAGAAAATGATGCGCAAGCATCGAGTTTAGGATATAAAGCAGATAGTACCAAAGTAGATAAAGCGAAGTATCCAAAGCACGCTGCAACTCAGCTGTGTAGCAACTGTACCTTGTACAAAGGTGGAGCTAATGCTGGCGGATGTCAGATTTTCCCGGGTAAGCAGGTTGCCGCTAAAGGTTGGTGTAGTGCGTATGCTGCAAAGGCATAAATTGCCTTTTAGTCTTTTACTTATTTAACGATTAAACTCCCCTTTAGATAAACTAAAGGGGAGTTTTTTTATGATCATTAATTGTGTTGCGTATCAGAATGGCTTAAAGATTGCTGATTTAAGTTTTGCGCAGATTAGTGATTATCTCAGTAGGCCTGGTGTATTTGTTTGGGTTGCTCTGAAGGACCCGACAGAGTCGGAGCTTCGGCAAATGCAAATTCAGTTTAATTTGCATGACTTGGCCATTGAGGATGTTCGGCATGGTCATCAGCGACCTAAAACAGAGGAGTATGGCGACATTATTTTTTCTGTAGCGCAGCTGATTGAAGTGTCGCCCAGTAAGGAATTGATAGTTGGTGAGATTGATGTTTTTACAGGCCCGAATTTTATTTTATCAACCCGTAAAAATAGCCGCCGAGATTTTTTGGGAGTTCGCGCCCGCTGTGAGACCCAGCCGGAACTTTTACGTTTGGGTTCGCCTTATGTTTTGTATGCCCTAGTTGATTATGTTGTCGATCAATATTTTGAAGTGGTCAATGAACTTCAAGTCGAGTTAGAGGCAATTGAAGCGGATATATTTTTAAAAAGTATGGGACGTTTGAATGTGGAGCGTTTGTATTTATTAAAACAAAAAGTTTCAGTCCTAAAGCACGCCACTATTCCTTTACTGGAGAAATTTGCCCATTTCAACGGTGGGCGTGTGCCAGTGATTATTGATAAAGCTTCTTTAGGCGAATACTTTCGTGATTTGAGTGATCATTTGGGGCGCATTATTGATTTATTAGACTCGATCGAGGATGCCATTGCTATTGCTGTTCAGGTCAATATTTCATTAATCACGATTGATGATTCTGAGATCACAAAGCGTTTAGCTGCTTGGGCGGGTATTTTTGGATTAGCTACCTCTTTAGCAGGTATTTGGGGCATGAACTTTGAAAAGATGCCTGAGCTAAGTTGGCAGTTTGGGTACCCGGTAGCTTTGATGGCAATCTTTGGAGGCTGTGGATTACTGTATTGGCGATTTAAAAAGATCAAATGGCTTTGATCTCTTTGATAATCAGGCTGGCATAAAGGTGAGTAATACGGATGATGTGAAGAAAATGGTTGTGCGCATACGTGGTCGCGAAAGAATTATTTCACCGATTGAAAGCGTATGGGATAACTTTTTCTTAACAGAGCAACTTTTTATAAAAAAGTTGCTCTGGTTCTTCAATTACAAGTGACGGAAATACTTGATAAAAATGCCGCTTTTTCCAAGGAATGTCCTCGGAAGTTCTGCTGTAGAGATACCCAGTTCTAGCTTAGCCTTTCAATTTTTGGGTATTGTGGGGCAGTAATCGATTTGCACCAAGCAAAGCAAATATTAAAATAATACCAATCGGTAAAATTATTAAAAATAGATATATTTAGGAATATAATATTACCGTACGGTATAAATGGAGCCATTATGAACCCTTGGAATGTGCAATCTGGTGTAACAATCAAATCAACGCAAGAATTGGGGAATCTTTTAAAGGAGGTACGTAAATCATCAAAAATTACTCAAGCGACTATTTCTGGAATGGCGAATTGGGGAGGGAGATTTATTGGCGATGTTGAAAATGGTAAACCAACTGTTCGAGCCCAAATGTTATTTGATTTAATTGGATGGCTTGGTCTTGAAATAGTGATTCGAAAGAAGGGTTCTCAATGATCAAGACCCTAGACGTCTTCATTGATGGGAAATTGATTGGACAGCTATATGATAGAAGTCCCTTAAGTTTTAAATATTCTGAAGAATGCCTAGCTGGAGAATTACCTACGCCATATGGAAAAATGATTCCACTAGAAGCCGGCGAGATAGCAACTCCAGCAGTTCACGCTTATTTTGAGAATTTATTGCCTGAAGGTGATCAGCGCGTCAATTTAGAGAATAAGTTTCATGTCAGTACTATTTTCGGATTACTTGAAAAAGTGGCATGGGATAGCGCAGGTTACGTAGTATTAAGGTCACCTAGCATGCCAGAAAATACTGTGGACTACATGAAGAAAACCTGGACCGAAATCGGTCAGATAATCTCTGGTCAATCTCCTCAACCAGGATTTGTGAGAGGCGCAATTTCCGGAGCTCAATACAAAATACTACTATCAATCGATGAGCATGATGGTAATCCACTTTTATCTGTTGGATCGAGTGCCACAAGTCATATACTTAAACCAGATATAGTTCGCACAGGGCAAAAAATATGGGCTTCGGCTGCAAACGAAACCATCATGATGAGAGTGGCGCAAAAATGTGGTCTTCAAACAGCACATGTGGAGTATATAAGTGCAGTTAAGTCATGTTTAGTAAAGCGCTATGATCGTATTGCAACGACTAATGGCCTTATACGAATTAATCAATTTGATGTTTGTCAACTATTGAAAATGACTTCAGAGGTTAAATATGAGGTCGATGGGGGCCCAAGCTTTATGCAATGTTATGAGCAAGTTAGGTCTTTAAGTAGTAATCCAATATTGGATTGTGAAAAGCTATTGAATTGGTTATTTTTTAATCTATTAATTGGCAACAATGACAGCCACGCAAAAAATATTTCGATTTTAGAAACAACTGAAGGTTATCGGCTCGCTCCTTTCTACGATTTAATGTGTACTAAAGTTTACTCAGGTTTTTCTAGTGATTTTGCTTTTAGTATTGGTAATACTTTTAAGCCAGGTGAAATAACCAGCAAAGAGTTAAGACTTTTTGCACAATTCATTAACGTATCTGAAAAGTATCTACTAAAGCTAGCTCAAGATATGTCGAAGAAAATTCCTCCGGCAATACAGGCGTCTATTTTGGAACTTGAAACTCAATTTAGCCATCAGGAGAATGTGATGGCATTGCGACTTGGTAATGCAGTTACGAAAATTTGCAAAAAAAGAATAGCGCGTTTTGTAGAAAAATAATCATGGCACAGGTAGAAAATTTGAGTCTTTTAGACAACTAGGTGGATCAGGCCACGCGCCAAAAATTGTATTAAATTTGATAAAAATTCGTCATCAAATCATAGTTCACGCCAACCTAGTACTTGGCAAGATCCGCGCTCATAATTACCTTCGCCACCATAAACGATGATGGGCCTTAAAGCTTTGTACCCAATCAAGCCGCACCATTTTTGGATTGCTGTAGGCCAGTCGGTAGCAAATGTACTGCCAGATTTTATCTCTATAGCCTGAATCCCTAAGGGCATTTCATAAAGTATATCGACCTCATGTCCGACATTGTCGCGCCAAAAATAGAGGTCCACAGGGTATCCTGTATTAAATCGCTGCTTGATCAACTCACTCACTACAAAGGTTTCAAACAAAGCACCTCGCGCTGCATGCGTTGCAATACTAGTAGTATCGCGAATACCCAATAACCAAGCCATTAAACCAACATCTAAAAAATATAGCTTAGGAGTTTTTACCAATCGTTTACCAAAATTACCGTGATAAGGCTGCAAACGTATTACTAAATAACTAGCCTCCAATACCGAGAGCCATTCGCGGGCAGTTACTGCTGAAATGCCACAATCTGACCCAAGTGATGCCAAGTTCAGAAGTTGGCCAGATCGTGCTGCACACATTTTTACAAAGCGCTGAAATTGGCTTAAATCTCGAATTGCAATGAGTTGTCGGACATCCCGCTCTAAATAGGTTGCGACATAATTTGGAAACCAGTCATTCGAAGTGAGGGTACGGTCGAATAAAGCTGGATAACCGCCACAAAGCAGCATCTCATCTAGCGAGAGAGGTAATTTTCCTGCTCCTGCAAGCTCTCTCGCACTAAGAGGTAGTAATTCGATACGCCCAACTCGCCCTGCTAAAGATTGTGTCATACCAGAGATCAGATCGAACTGAGCGGATCCGGTTAGAATAAAATCACCCATACGACCACGCTCATCCACCAAGCCTTGCAACCATGAAAGTAACGCAGGACAACGTTGCACTTCATCCAAAATAGCACCGTCATTGAATCGTAATAAAAATCGTTGAGGGTCTTGCTGAGCAAATTCCCGCTCCTGGGGATTTTCCAAAGAAACATAAGCTTTATCAGAAAATACTGCTTTAGCTAGTGTGGTTTTCCCAGATTGCCGCGGGCCAGTTAAGGCAACAATCGGAAATCCCTTGGCTAAGCGGCATAAAGTTTCACTGGCTAAACGAGGAATCATCTTACAAATCCAAACTTAAAGTTTCGATTTGTAAGATGATAGTATAAAATAAAAAAACTTACAATGTTTGCGATGACTGCTGATTTATAAGTCAATACTAGTAATCGGGTTAATTTATGGATCACTAGTATTAAAAATATAGCTAATCAAGGCAGTGTAGATTAACTACATTGCTCAGTTAACGGTTTAATTGAGTGATAAAAATCGTTATCGATCTGTCGTACTTCTGAAAGGATGCTCATAGAAAATTTGGTTAAGAGCATCGCTAAAATCATCAATCAAACAGGTGGTTGCCCAACTATTCAAAAGAATTAGTTATCTGATTCTTTGAGGCGAGACGCCACTCGTCTTGTAATTATTGGAGCAGTATCGCCCAGGTGAAAGCTAAAGCGTTCATCTTGTAGATTGAGGTCATTAGTCGTAAATCGATCGAATCGCCTGAGGTAGTCGGCCCACGTTTCAAAAACGAAATACTCTAAAATTTTGCCTTCTTTTTCAGCATCTTCAAATAAGCTCCAGGACATAGCACCTTGTCTTAGGCGAGCATTTTTAGATTGTTTCATGAGTTTTTTAAATTCTTGCATGTGATTCGGATCAATCTGATACTCAACTGAAATCATTACAGGACCTTCGTCGTGGTCGATATTTCTATCGGGTATGGCATGTTCGATTGGGCAAACTGGGGTGAGATCTTCTTCAGTACCTCCCTCAATTTTAAGGTGATTGGTACCTAGTACCGCTATAAACCCAAAGATTGAGCCGCAGATGACACTAACAGTTACGTCTGTACTATCGGCTAATTTACCCCAGACAGCAGCGCCAATAGCACTACCACCCATGAGAGACATTTGAAAAATGGACATCCCCCGGCTCTAATCCAACTAGGTAGGGCAAATTG
>RFMZ01000061.1 GCA_009927445.1 Betaproteobacteria bacterium | reverse complement strand
TATGACGGAGGCATTTGTACGCGTCTTGATTGTGTATCTTTAGGAGTTGTTGTGAACCAAGCTGCGCAGCGTTTTTATGACGAAGGCGAGGATTTTTGGCCAAAGCGATATGCAATATGGGGGCGCTTAGTCGCTCAACAGCCTGGACAGTTAGCGTATTCAGTCATTGATTCAAAGGCCACTGGTCGTTTTATGCCACCGGTATTTCCAGCATTTAAAGCTAACACCATCGAAGAGCTTGCTGCGTTAGTTAACTTGGATCCTTTGGAACTTCGAAAAACTATTGATAGTTTTAATCAGTCTTGTAAGACTGGAACCTTTGATCATAATGTCTTAGACGACTGTCATACGGAAAATATTTCTCCGGCAAAAACCCATTGGGCTTTACCCATTAATCAAGCACCTTTTTATGCGTATCCACTGCGCCCTGGCATAACCTTTACTTATTTAAGTTTAAAAACGGATGAAACTGCCGCAGTATTTTTTCAGGGTAAGCCGAGTGCGAACATGTTTGTTGCAGGTGAACTGATGGCTGGTAATGTTTTAGGTAAGGGCTATACAGCAGGGATTGGGATGTCGATTGGAACGATTTATGGACGAATTGCTGGCGCTTCTGCGGCGCGTGCGATACAAGTAAATGCGCAATTACAAGAGGAAGTCCATGCAACAGCTTAATCAGTTAATACAGGAAGCAAGTTCTTTAGCGATGCCATCTGCTCATGTGAGCGAGGTGCACCGTGTTTTACAAATTTGTAATGCGTGTCGCTATTGCGAAGGCTTTTGTGCAACCTTTGCCTCGATGACGCGTCGTTTGGATTTTACTCCGAAGGATATTCACTTTATGGCAAATTTATGCCATAACTGCGGGGCGTGTTTGCATGCTTGCCAATATGCTCCACCGAACGAGTTTGGAGTCAACATTCCGCAAGCGATGGCTAAGGTTCGGCTTGAGACGTATACGAATTTTGCATGGCCTAGGCCATTAGGCGTCTTATATGAAAAGAATGGTTTAGCACTCACAATGTCTGTTTCTGTTGGGATTGGTTTATTTTTTCTAGCCCTTTTGCAAGTCAATCAGGGTTTATTGAATACCAATACGGATGGTAACTTCTATGCTATTTTTCCGCATAATGCTTTAGCTCTTGTTTTTGGCATTGTTTTCTTAGGAGCCATTTTTGCAATGGTTATTTCGTCCATTAAATTTTGGCAAACGATTGCCAGTGATCCTGCAACTTTGCAAGCAGGAGGTGACGCTTTGCACGACGCCTTAACACTCAAAAATTTAGGTGGTGGTCATCAAGCTGGTTGTAACGAAGCAGATGACGCTTTTTCTTTATTGCGTAAGCGCTTTCATCACTTAACCTTTTATGGGTTTATGTTGTGTTTTGCTTCTACCAGTGTTGCGACTTTGTACCACTACCTATTTGGATGGCAGGCACCATATGGTTATACAAGTCTGCCAGTTGTTCTAGGAACTCTTGGTGGGATTGGTCTAGTCATTGGCCCAGTAGGTTTGTTGTATCTTAATATGAAGCGCCATCCGCTACATGGTGATAAAAACCAAAAACCGATGGATATTGGTTTCATTACTTCCTTACTCAGTATTAGCATTACAGGATTAGCCTTATTGGCCTGGCGAGAAACTTCTTATATGGGAATTTTATTAGCTTTACATCTTGGGTTTGTGATGGGATTTTTTCTAATGATGCCTTATGGTAAATTTGCGCATGGCATTTATCGTAGCTTAGCACTGCTACAAAATGCGATTGAGGTACGTCAAGGAAAATCGGTTCGAGTCGGCGCAGATTAAATCAAAGGAAATGAGCGTAAGAATTATTTACTTTTTTAGTAGCCCAAATTCAAAGACATGGTTTTGCTGAAATTGGATTAGATTTTTCTGCATCAGCAAAGCGCTGATTAGATCAGTAGTTTTGGCGGATATTCACAATGCATCACCATAGATTTCTTCTCGGGCCGTCCAAAATTTCTTTTGCTAGTAATTGAAGTTGCTTTTCTTGGGTAGGCTTGTCGATTGTCTGATTCTCTAGGCTCATTGAATGAGAAATAGGGCGCAGGCGGTCCCGAGCAATCGAAATAGCCCGATCTTCTAAGAGTTCCTCTAAAGACTTGCGTGGCACTAGGGCGTATTGCAACTCGCAATCCAAGGCGCTAGCCAGTTTTCTAAGGCTGGCTAAGGTGATCTTTTCATCAGCCTCAGCCTTTTCCAGTTTACTAATGTTACGAGGTGTAACACTTAGTTTTCGAGCCAAGGCAGAGGCCGACATTCCTAATGATTGCCGAATAGCCAGAACCC
>RFMZ01000279.1 GCA_009927445.1 Betaproteobacteria bacterium | reverse complement strand
ACTATATAGATAATTATCATTACAATTTATTTATTAAAATCGTTTTATGAAACCAGATATTAAATTAATTTCAAAATTTTTCCAAACATAATAATACATCACAATTGCTGCTATCGCGTAGGATAAGAATGTGCATAAAATTACTTCATTGATATGAATATTTTTATTATAAATATAGTAAGGCATACACAATGTTAGTCCAATGGTATAAGCTAAAGCGATCAAGCTATCTTTTTTATTTAAATGCAATACGTTGGATAAATTAGTTACAAATAAATGGACGAGTGGTATTAATAGCATAAGAAAATAACTATGAATATTGTCATAAAATTCTTTTTTACTGAAATAATTTAAATATATCAAAATTGCTATCACTGACATGATCGTCAAAAACGTCCAATAAAAGATGCCGCGTACAAAATTATTTTCAACATTAATTTTGAAATCCATAATTTTATTTGTTTGAACTGAATTTAGTATATTTCGATAATCAATTGCAAGAGTTGCACTCCAAATAAGAATGGGGATAGATAATACAAATCCAGAATATAAAGTATACAAACCAAGATCAGCTGCATCACCTTTTAATTTTAAAATTAATCTTCCAGATACTTCAATAAAAAGCAAAGATAATCCATTAAAAAATATCAAAGCTTGATTGAATGTAAAATTAAGATTCCTATTAAGTAAGTCTTTTTCAAAAATTATATATTTTCTCAAACTGTACAGGATTACTATACCTCCGTTAATCAATCCAATTACCCATGCATTTAATATTACTTCTATAGTTAAACTTTCGGTATTAAACTGATAATAAAAAATAATAGGCCACACCCAACCAGCATTTTTAATAAAATCAACTAAACTTGAAGTAAGAGGCATTTGCAAAGAATATAATACCTTTCTGTACTCGGTGCAAAAGGCCTCTAAAAGAATTAAGCAAAACACAATACCAAAATTTCCATTATTTACATAATTACCAATAATCCAAATAATAGGTATTGAAAACAAACTCATTGAAAATATCAGCACAGCCATCCTACATATTATTTTTGATGTGATGTATGTGTTATCAACGGTAATATTCCGACTTGATTGAGCGCCTAACTCAAGCCCCACCATATATGCCATCAAAAATACTGCTGCAGAATAGGCACCATAAATTCCTAGCTCTGGAATTGTCATTTTATTAGCTAAAAATAAAACGAAAAATAACCTCGAACAGAGAGTTAGTACCTTGATTAAAACCAATAAATTTCTCATTAATTTATTTCAAATTTAGTTTTTTTTTTAAAATAACTTTTTTATTTTCCATAAAAGTTTTGAAACCAAATAAAAAATAAAGGCAATAGGCTTAGGGAAATTTTGTACAGGTAAAAGCATCAACCAATATGCTAGTTCAGATTTATGATTTTCTAAAATGTTCGAATTATTTTCTTTTACAAATTTTTCTTTTTTTCCATAGCGACTCTTCCATATTATTCCCGGTAATAAACACCACATTAAAGTTTTTATGATTGAATTATGTATTGCTGAATTTTTTTCACAAATAATTTTTACAATTTCTACAAAATTTTTGCCAAAAACAGTTACTAATTTATAACCTCCAGTATTGCCTGAGGTCGCAAGAATACACTTCTGATTGATAAAGCAAAATCGCATTCCATGCATTAGAAGCGGCAATACCCAACCTAATTGCACAAGTTGAGTTCCAGAAAATCTGCGAACATTGATACCGGGATTGGTTACATGTAAACGCTCTAGATTAATCACCATGCAAGAAATAAATGTTGTCCATACATTTACTTTTCTTGCGAATTCTTCACGTGTAAGTACCTGCTCTTCTAGTTGTAAGACTGGTGTTCCCTCACTCGAACTAGTTATGCCAGTCAACCACTCGCTGTTCATATAAACGATGTCGTAATCGTCTTGTTCTAGCAAAGTAACGATGCGCCATATTAGGTTAGATTTTGGTAAGTCATCATCTCCAATGAACCAGAAGTATTTTGACTGAATATTGTCAACGCAGGTGCAAAAGTTTTCATCTGCACCTAGATTTTCTGTGTGTCGCAGAGTTAAGGTATTTGGATATGCATTTAAAAAGACATCGATCACATTAACGGTTTGGTCATTTGATGCATTGTCTGCAACAATGACCTTGACCTTGCTCTCAAGCCCACGCAGTTCTATGGCCAATGTCGTCAATAACAATGATAGACAGTTGGCCCTATTGTGGGTTGGGACAACTATTGTGAGAATAGGCTTCTGTGTCAATTTGAATCTAGTTCCCCATTACTAAGCTCAAAAATAAGACTTGATAGTTCGACTGAAGCCATCTTGCAGTCCAACAGTTGGAGACCATCCCAATCCTTTGATCTTGTCTATGTTTGGGCAAGAACGAGAAATGGGACTTTTGAGATAAGTTTCGCTCCCAGCTGCAACTTCAAAACGCGTAGAAAGTCCTCTCTCTGGGAAAAGGCTAGAAATTAGGCTTGCAAGATTACGAATTGATATTTCTGCGTCGGGATTTGCAAGGTTGTAAGCTTCAGCTTTAGCTCCTTTCAGCAATACCAACATAATGCCAATTGTGGCATCAGCAACATAACAAAACGGCCTCAAGGCTAAGCCGTCACTCTTTACGACAATATCTCTTTTCGCCACTGCATCTGCAACAAAATCGGCAAAAACTCTTCCATCATCCATCGCCATTCCAGGCCCATACGTATGAAAAGGGCGAACAACGCTTGTATGCAAATTGTGTTGCTTTGACCAAGCTACACACATGGTCTCGCCAATACGCTTACTTTCCGCATAGCATGAACGTAAGCTCATCGGATCAAGGTAACCAAAATCCTTCTCCGCAATTAATTGACCCGGATCAATCGGTATTCCGTAAACTTCACCACTGCTGAAAAACAAAAACTTTTCAGCTTGGCATTTTACGGCATGGTCCAGCATATACATCGTTCCGACTGAGTTTGCTAACAGAGTTCCTATTGGATCGGTACCATAGTATTTTGGACTGGCTTGGCTAGCACAATGAATAATGAACTGAGCCTGAGGAAAATTAGTCGGCAGTGGTTGCGATATATCATGCAGCACAATTGATAAGTTATCGTCGTCCAAATATGAAGACAGCCTTGCTGCGACACTGCGATAACTTCTTGCGACACAAATTACCTTAATATTCAATTTATTTAAACGACCGACTTCTAGCAAAGATTTAATCAGATAGGCCGCTAAAAATCCGCCACCCCCAGTCACCAGTAAAGTTTTGTTACCCAGGTCCTCCCAACTTAGCTTTGCTGAAGCTATGCGATATAAATCCTCTAGGATTATTGGGTTGATTTCTGAATTTAGTTTTCTAGATTCAATCATAAGATAAAGCAAAAATTAGCTATTTCTGAAACTCTAGATATCTACTCTAATAAGGCACTAGAAATACTATATTTGCAGCTACTAAATTGTTGGCACAATCATGTTTTTTTGATATTCGTCACGATCTAAAAATGGAGCCATATCCTCCAATGGTCTTGAGCTCATTGAACCATCTACGTTAACACGTGATGACACAGTGGGAATTATTGGTTGTTCTGGTGGTGTGATTATTTCAAGAATATAAGGCCCTTCATGTGTAAGAGCAACAATAATCGCTTCGTCCAATTTTGCCAAATCTTTTACGCGCGCAGCAACAATGCCATAAGCATTTGCAATTTTTATTGTATCGGGAATGCTTACTCCAGATCGAGCACCTTCACCTATATAGCGTTCTTTAAAATAATTTTTTTGTGATGCTCGTATAGATAAATACCCGTCATTATTCCATATGAATAATTTAATAGGTAACTGATAATGTAAATATGTTTGTAGCTCTTGAATATTTTGCTGTAGAGAGCCATCTCCTGTAATTGCCAAAACTCGCTTCCCACCCAGCGCTACTGATACACCTATTGCTGCTGGAACGGTATATCCCATTGTTGCCATTGCACTTGAAGGGATATAGCGTTGGTTATCATGCAACAATTTAATGCCTTGCGAAACGGCATAAATTGCTGAGCCAGCGTCACCGATAAAAACATCACCTGGACCTGCAAGGTGAGACAGTCGATCCATAAAAGAATAAACGTTAATAGCATCAACTGTGTTTTTATACTCCGGCAGACAAACAGGATAATTCTTTTTCCACCCCACACACCTATCTAACCAGTCTCGTCGCATTTTAAATTGTGACAGATTCAATGTTTTTAGTAATTTTTCAATTGCAGCAAATGCATCCGACTGAATCATTCTGTCAATTTTTATAGTTTTCTTCTGATGAGACGTAAGGTCAATATCTATCACTACAGTTTTGGCTGATCGTGCAAATTGCTCATATTCATATCCTACGACTGAGATATGTAGACTTGTGCCGATTGCCAAAATCAGATCGGAATTTTGCATGGCGAAATTAGCAGCACGGTCTCCCTTAACACCAGTTTTCCCAATGTACACATCGAGGTCGTGTCGTAAATTATCAATGCCAAGATAAGGCGTAACTACAGGGATATTGAAATCTATTGCTAAGCACTTAAGTAACTCTCGTGCTCCAGCTAACCGAACACCACGCCCTGCAATGATGACTGGACGTTCAGAGTTAACAAGCAAATTTTCTAAGTATTCGATGTCTTCTTGACTAGCAATAGGCTTTTTTTCTGTCGAGTTGAATGATGGAAGCTTTACTGGGTCAATTAGGGCAGACTGAACATCCATTGGAATATCTATCCAAACGGGTCCTGGTCTTCCACTTTTAGCAATGCTGACCGCTTTTTCTAATTCATACCGAACCATTTCAGGTTTATTTAAATGCACGGAATATTTGCATAGACTGCTCACTACTGGAATTATGTCTAATTCCTGCACTCCGAATTGCCGTAAACCTGGAACTCCTTCCGAATGGGTACAAGTCGCTCTTTTAACGTTGCCTGATATAAAAAGACAGGGTACTGAGTCTTGCCAAGCCCCCCCTAAACCAGTTAATGCATTTAAAGCTGCGGGGCCAGTTGAGAAATACCCTACAGCAAAGTTCTCGTTTGTCCGAGCATATGCCTCTAGTGCCATGGAGGCGGACTGTTCGTGATGAACGCAAATTGCTCGCAACTTCGGATTGCATGCAACACCATCTGTTAGATGCATACTACCTGCGCCAGAGAGCATGAAAATATCTTTAAGCCCTAGTTCATCACTGATGAATTTGGCAATGAAATCTGATACACGAGTCATTTTGGCTCCTTGAGGTGAATGATGTCTCGCACTTGGGGCTCTAAAAGCTTAACCATATAAATAAACATGAAAATGATTTTCAACTGGATATTCACTGAATTCTTTGTAATTTCTCGCATTAGATAATTTTTCAAAAATTGACGGCAAGATAACTTTCAATCTTTTGAGCTGCAAACTCAAGCATCTCACGGGTGAGTGCTGGTTGCACGCCAATCCAAAAAGTGTTGTTCATGACGTTGTTGGTATTGGTTAAATCACCACTAATACGGTATGTGGCTCCAATCATGTAGGGTTGGCAGGTAAGGTTGCCTGCAAACAATAGGCGGGTGCCAACTTTGTTTTGGTCTAGATACGTCAACAAGTCAACCCGGGTGACTGGGCAGTTGTCTTTAAGCGTGATGGGAAAACCAAACCAAGAAGGGTCTGAGTGCTCAGTGGGTTCGGGCAAATATACAAACTCTTTGCAGTCTTTTAGGCGCGCTTTTAGGAAAGCATAGTTATCTTTGCGAGCCTGAATGAAGTCCCGAGCTTTTTCTAACTGGGCCAAGCCGCAGGCGGCTTGCATGTCGGTAATTTTCAGGTTGTAGCCAAGATGGCTGTAGGTGTACTTATGATCATAGCCTTCGGGCAACTTGCCAAGCTTTTGGCAAAAGCGTTTACCACAGGTGTTATCTTTGCCGGGGGCGCAGAAGCAGTCGCGGCCCCAGTCTCGAAAGCTCTCAGCAATCGTTTTTAGCTCATCATTGTTGGTGAAGACCGCGCCGCCCTCGCCCATGGTGATATGGTGAGCCGGGTAAAAGCTAAGCGTGCCAATATCGCCAAAGGTACCGACCATTTGGCCTCGGTAAGTAGAGCCTAGGGCGTCGCAGCAATCTTCAATTAACCACAAGTTGTACTTTTTGCACAAGTCGGTTACTGCGTCTAGATTGAAGGGATTACCTAGAGAGTGAGCCAACATGATTGCCTTGGTTTTGGGGCCAATGGCAGCTTCTATTTTTGAAGCATCAATGTTGTGCGTTAGGAAGTCCACGTCAACAAAAACCGGTACTGCGCCAAATTGAAGGATTGGGTTAACGGTGGTGGGGAATCCTGCTGCCACGCCTATGACTTCATCTCCCTTTTGAATTGCGCGTTTGCCCAGATTGGGTGAGGTTAAGGTGCTAAAGGCCACCAAGTTTGCCGAAGATCCAGAGTTGACGGTGATTAAATGCTTGATACCTATAAAGGCTGCAAGTTTTTTTTCAAACTCTGCATTAAAGCGGCCAGAAGTTAGCCATCCATCGAGTGAAGCTTCGACCATGTTTTTGAGTTCCTCAGCACCCAAAACTTTGCCTGACGGTGGAACTACAG
>RFMZ01000236.1 GCA_009927445.1 Betaproteobacteria bacterium | reverse complement strand
CAAAACATCTCCCCGCCTGGCAGTTTGTGGCCTCAATCCTCACAATGGTGACAACGGAAATTATGGCGATGAAGAAATAAAAATCATTTCACCTGGTGTTGAATTAGCCAATAAAGCTGGAATTCCAGCCGATGGACCATTCCCTGCTGATACAGCGTTTGTCAGAGCTATCAGAAAAGAAGGCGGCTATGACGGTGTGGTCACCATGTATCACGATCAAGGCCAAATTGCGATGAAGCTCATGGGCTTTGAAAAAGGCGTGACTGTTCATGGCGGCCTACCCATTCCCATCACCACACCCGCTCATGGAACTGCCTACGACATTGTGGGAAAAAACTTAGCAAATCCACAAGCCATGCTCAATGCATTTGATTTAGCCTGCCGAATGGGCCAACACCACCGTCAATTGAAAAAACAAGTCGCTTAAGAATTTTTAACACAAGGGGAAATACATCATGAAAAAACATTTTGCTTTTCTATTTGCAGCAACTCTATTGAGCCTGAGTGCCGTTTCACAAACCACCTACCCCACCAAGCCCGTTAAGCTCATGGTGGGTGCTGGCGCTGGTGGCGGCACCGACATCATTGCACGCATGCTGGCTGAAAAAATGACAGAGTCTCTCAAAGGCACTTTCATTGTGGAAAATAAACCCGGTGCCTCTAACACCATTGCGGCCGACTTAACTGCCAAGGCTACACCCGATGGACATACACTTTTAGTTGCGACCAATACAGGACAAGCCATTGCACCGCATTTGATTAAATTGTCGTTTGATCCCATGAAAGATTTAACACCTATCGGATTGGTAGTGACTGTTCCCAATGTATTGGTGGTGGGCTCAAACGTGCCGGCCAACAGTGTGAAGGAATTGGTAGCACTGATGAAAGCAAAACCTGAAGACTTTAAATATGCTTCTTCTGGTGTTGGCAGCACTCAACACATCGCGGGGGAAGGCTTTGACATCGCAGCTGGCGTTAAAAGCGTTCACGTACCCTATAAGGGCAGTGCGCAAGCTCACTTAGACATCATTGCGGGCAATGTCCAAATCATGTTCGACACCACCTCATC
>RFMZ01000176.1 GCA_009927445.1 Betaproteobacteria bacterium | reverse complement strand
TCCGAGAAATCCGCCAACGATCTGAGCAGCAACAAAGGCAGGAACATCGGAGGGTGAAATGCCTGCAAATGTATTAGAAAACATGCGACCGAAAGCAGCTGCTGGATTTGCAAAAGATGTACTTGCAGTGAACCAATATGCCGCACCTATATAGCAAGCAACAATAGATGATGCCTTGCCTTCAGGAGAGCGCAAGATGACAAAAAGTAGACCACCTGTAGCTACTGCTTCAGCAAACCATTGTGCTGGGCCTGTTCTTAGTTTTGTAGACAATTGCAATATTTCAAGCTCAAACATTGCATGTGCAATCCAGGCACCCAACGCAGCGCCAATAAGCTGTGCGAGGATATAGGCCATCAAATGATGACGCGCTAAGTCCTTGCGATAGGCCATGACCATAGACACCACTGGATTGAAATGCGCGCCACTAATTGGGCCCAGCGTCTCAATCAACACGTAGAGTGCGAAGACCGTAGCAAATGTATTTGCTAGAAGTGCAACGGCAGTGTTTCCGTCTGCCAACTGCTCGGCCATAATGCCTGAGCCGATGACGGCACACAGCAAGGCTGCCGTGCCAACAAGCTCTGCAAAATATCGTCTCCAATGGATCATTTTTTAGCAAGATCTCGGGCTGTATTTTCCAATGCCATTTTGCTCAAACTGGTCAAAGGAAGGCTGGTAAAAATTTCAAGGCGACGTTTAATTTGAAAAAGTGTTTGCGTGAAAGCTTCCATTTTTTCAGCATCAGTGCCTGTTCCCTCAGAAGGATCGGCATAGCCCCAGTGAGCCGTAGCAGGTTGACCTGGCCAATAAGGGCAAACTTCACCAGCCGCGTTATCGCAAACTGTGATGACCAAATCCATGTGTGGTGAGTTTGGCTCTGCAAATACATCCCAACTTTTACTGCTCAACCCTTCAGTTGAAATACCAGCCTTTTGCAAAGTCAAATGGCCATTGGGTTGGGCGTTTGATTTTCTCTTGGACTACTGCCAGCTGAATATGCTTTGAATTTTCCTTTGCCCAAATGATTGAGCATTGCTTCAGCCAAGATGCTGCGAGCTGAGTTGTGGGTACAAAGAAAAAGTACGTTCAATGGTTTGGCTTCATTCACTTTGGATTCCTTCGAGTTAGCAGGTTTTACAAATCGCTTCAGGGCTGACTTCGCAGACTTCCCCTTGGCAACAGTTTTGGGATAGATAAGTCAGCACAGCATTCATGCGATCGAACTGCGCACGGTAAATTAGGTTGCGCCCACTGCGCTCTTGAGATATCAAGTCTGCGTTCATTAATTCTTTCAAATGAAAAGAAAGAGTGTTTGCAGGCATGCCCAATGCTTCAGCCAATAAGGCTGGTGTGAGACCCTCACTACCCTTCACAACCAGCGCGCGAAAAATCTGGAGCCGATTAGGCTGAGCAAGAGCTGCAAGTGCTTTGATGACGAATTTATCTTCCATAATTCAAATGTAATAGAAATATGTGACAATTTTACTACGTAAAATAATGAACTACTTTGTAGTTATTAATTTCAAAAATTTGTACTTTTATAGAGTCAAGCGTAAAGACTCTTTACGCTTGTGTTTCAGCACACCATAGCAACAAAATGTCAACTGGCCAGAGTCTGAGGGTGTCTTGAGTTTTAACTGCATACCTCTGAGCACCATCAAGCAGTGTGTGAAATACGAAATAATGTAACAATATATTTACGTTCAAGTGTAAATATATTTTGACGCGATTGCATAATAAACAGATACCAATCTATACACATTTAGGAAGCAAAAAAATGAATCGACATTTAGATAACTTACATAGACTAGCCAAAGAATTGGAAATTCGATATGGTGATGATGATCAGTTACTTGAATCCGTCAAGAAAGACATCGCCACGTTTCAAAACAAACAATGTAAGGCTCAAGTCAATGGCGTCAACACAGATGTAATGTCCGACGGTAATAGCTATGGCATTTCAAGCGCTACTCTAGAGTAGAACCAAGTTAACAAAACCACTGGCTTCTAAAGCTACTGAATAGTTGAAACAGGTGTGTATTCTGGCACTTCTGCAAAAAATTAGATCTTCACAATAACGTCATCAATAGGCGCTAAAACTCAACTGTTCACAGTGGAGAAAAAATGTCTATCACCAACAGAAGAAA
>RFMZ01000106.1 GCA_009927445.1 Betaproteobacteria bacterium | reverse complement strand
TGTGCCCCTTTGCATGATCCGCCACCGTAACAGTTAAGCGAATATTTGTCCCATTTAATTTTTTGCCTTAGTCTTTTTCTTAAGACTACATTTTGTTGAAGAATTAAATTTTGTAGGAATATATTTTCTAGCTGTGTCACATTCCATCTGTGAATTGAAGGCACTTATTTCAGTCTCGTAGTATTGCACCGAACTGCCCGGATACATCGCCAACTCAACTACCGACAATATCCAAATTTGTTGTCCATTGTTATTTATTTGTGCAAAAGCACCACCAGCCACAAGAGCAACAACAAGATAACGCACAAGGTTCTTCATAACCACAAATGGTAATCAATATAAGAAGGCCTGCCTAGGGCTGATTTTCAGTCTATTTCAAAGCCGCTGAGTCATTTATTTGTTTTGTATTTTTATACGACCGGCTCTTGACCAGACATATCAAAGTAAATATCGTCAAAAGAGATTGCATATTGAATTAATGCAGTAGCTAAAACCAATACATACCGACACCATAGTATGTAGCTTGAGCTAAAGCAACTCCGTACTTAAAAGCTAAGATATTATGGGTATATGTTAAATACGAATCATCCGGCAGTTGCACTGGTTTTACTGGTCGGTTTGACCATCATTGCATTAGTTCCGCTTGTGGCATGGTTAACGCTTGGCAGCGGACGCGATAAAAAAGCCAATCTGTGGTTCTTAGGAATGCTGTGCTTTGTGCTCAATGTTGCCTTGTTCTCCTTGCAATTTACTCTTCCAGCTTGGCTAGCATTTGGAGTTGCCAATACTGGGTCGTTATTGATGATGGTTTTCATGATCGAATCATTGCGGCAGGAAGTATCCACTGCACAAGCCCCTTGGAAATGGATTTGCCTTTTTGTAGCCGCGTGGTTTTGCACCTACTTAATCCTGATTCAGGAAGGCCACCGTGGCACTTGGGGCATCTTATTCATGGGGATAACCATGGCGTTAATGCAAATAAGAATCATATTTTTATTAGTCAAGGTAAAAGCCATCTACAACAGCAGAAGCTGCCTAATCTTAATTTTTGCTTTCGCGCTTTCTATATCTACCAATTTAATCCGCGGCGCAAGTGGACTATTTCAAAATATGTTCATTGATTTACTCGATTTCTCAACGGTATCGAACTTCTTTTTTATCAGTATTTTGATTGCAAGCATTTTGGTGAATTTCGGCTACTGGGGTTTCGTTTTAGAGAAAGTTCAAATATCTAAAAACCAAGAAGCAGAGAATGCACGCAAGCAAGAGTTAAATAGTTTGGCTTTTAAAGAGTACTCTGAAGAATTGCAAGAGTTGGTTGAGCATCGTGACCAAATGTTAATGTTGGTATCTAAATTTTCTGCGGTCAGCAGCCTTGCAGTTTTCAATACAGCCATCATCCACGAGTTAAGCCAACCAATCCAATCACTGTCTTTATGCTTAGAAGGACTTGAATTTAACATTCAGCAAGCAAATTGGAATGAGGTCTCTATACAAACAGACAACGCCAAACAACTGACTCAAAAAATGGGCGCTACGCTTCATTCTTTACGAAGCTTGATACAAACGCAAAAGACGGATTTAGAAATACTCGAAATATCAAAAGTACTTGGGCAGTTGATGCCCATCATGCATGCCGAATGCAAAAGAAATGGGATTGAGTTGACTTTTATTAAATCTAACGAAGAGGTTTATATAAAGGCTAACAAGGTTTTGTTAGAAAGGATCCTGATGAATTTGGTCGCGAATTCCATAGAAGCATTTAAAGCCATGGAACACCTTCGAACAGAAAAATTCATCCACATGAAAAGTGCTTTGGTTCAAGAAGATTTAAAGCCCACATGGCAATTGTTAGTTGAGGATAACGCTACTGGGTTTACAGAAGACATATTAAAAACCATCACAGATCCCTTTGTCACCAACAAGCTCACGGGCTTGGGCGTTGGACTTTCTTTTGCGAACTTAATTTTGCGGCTATGGGAGGGTCATATGCATACAAGCAACCGGACTACCGAAGAAGGCGGTGGAGCCTTGGTAAGCATTCGCATTCCGCAAGCTTAAAAATAATTGACGAGGTCTATACCCAAACGTCGACTTCGCTACCTAGGGTGTCCAGACGGTTTTTGGAGGTGTTATTGCTATAGCTATCAGGCTCAACTTGTCCAGCATTAGCCAAGTGGTCTGAGACTTCTTCCACAGCAAAAGTGCGCGGCTTAGCGATAGCCGAAATTTTCTTAATGGCACTTTGCGCCCTGTTGACAGAGCTGTTCATGCTGACAGCACCAATACGCATACAAGACCCCTCACTTGTAATCTTGTAAATCGGCAGAGGAAATTGTTTCTTTAGTTCAAATAGTCTCAGATGCTTTTCGAATTGCTAAGTATTTTTTATCAGTAGACCCCCTCACAGTTCATCTCCACCTATGGTATGAAAAATAGGCAAAATTCTTTCTTTATCAATGAGCGGCTTCCACATAGAACAGGATTCATTAGATTGCGTTTGGGATGCGTCGAAGCTTCCGCCCACACAAAGCCCTGCCTAA
>RFMZ01000019.1 GCA_009927445.1 Betaproteobacteria bacterium | reverse complement strand
TGAGCAATTAAAGTTTCACGACTTGCAGGCTATTTGGTAGGCATGTGATTTTGAGATGCGTCGCAAATCCCAAAGACTCGCCATCTGCAGCCACGGGAACAGAAGCTTGGCTGCTAATGATGGCGTTTACGAAAGAGCAGCATTGAATTCGTGGGTGACCTAAATGTTTGCCCACTAACAAGCGTGGCAACATCAACAGCGTTTGTAGTCGATTGAAAGCGCTGCCCACCAGCAAATTGAGTTGACCATCGTTCAGCATGGCGTGGGGCACAGCGGGCATGCCGCCGCCGTAAGAAGGCGTATTTAGGACGGATGCCAACAGCGTCAAGCCTTCGTGGATCGTTTGACCATTCACATCTATTTTCAAGGACCAGTTTTTCAAGCTAGCTAACTCTTGCAAAGTGGCAAGCAAGTAGCGAGGTAATCCTTTTAAGAATTTAGGCCCTACAAGTGCGCGATTACCTACTGATGCGTCAAAGCCCACGGCCAAACTGGAATGAAAATAATGGACAGTCTTGTTTGCCAATTCAACCAGCCCAGATCAATGGGACTCGATCTTGCAGTGAGAGCATGCGCTAAGGCTTGCTGCCAAGAAAGACTATGCAAACCCCATGCACGTGCACCATCGTTACCACTGCCATACGGAACCAATCCCACTTGATGACTACCCTGTAAAAGGGCAGGTAACATTTGATTAAGCGTGCCATCACCGCCTACCACCACCACGCGTGTATGAGGCGGCAACTCAGACAAAACATATCGTGCAGCTTCAATAGTTTCAGGTGCAAGTATTTGAGGCTGTTCGCTTTGAGAGGGCAGTGCCTGGGACCATGCCTGAATAGGGTGCATCAGCCGTCTAGCCCTGCCACCTGCTGCATGTGGGTTGATCAAGATAAGCGAGGTCATGTCTGTATTTTCTAAGTTAATCTGCCAATCTAAGACACGTGCAAACCCTTTTCTTTGAAAAGATAGCTTTGAAACTTTTTCATGGGTAGCCCAAAAAACAGGTCTTAGTGTTAACCCGAGTGTCCGAGAAACTAGAATCTGACCTATACCTTTTGCCCACTTTTATTTGGAACACGCATGGCTGTTATTGCATTGAAATCATCCTGCTTCAAACTTTCTTTCATGCCTGTTGCATGCTTCAGCTTACTGGCTTGGGTTACTTCTCAGGCACAAACGGCACCTTCTACACCTGCCGCACCTGCATCTGCTCCCGCCATTGCAACTCCTCCTGCAGCTGCCGCCACACCGACTGCTGCACCTGGCGCATTGCGTCCTATGAAGGACATTTTGAAAGATGCCAATTCAACAACTGGCTTTTTCACGATTCATCAAAAGGACGACAAAGTTTGGTTGGAAATTTTGCCATCGCAATTGGGTAAGCCATTCTTCTTCTCGTACAACGTGCCTCGCTCAATTGGAGAACGCGGTTTGTACGGCAGCCAAATGGGTAGCTCTAAATTGGTTGAGTTTCAAAAGGTGGGTAATCAGGTTCAGTTGATAGCCAAGAACACACAGTTTTTTGCCAAAGAGGGCACT
>RFMZ01000020.1 GCA_009927445.1 Betaproteobacteria bacterium | reverse complement strand
TGCATGTCCAAAGATATGTTGCTGCCATTACCAAATGTATTGAGCCGAACAGTTTCACGGAACTTCTTCTTGTCACCTAAATACGACAAGCATGTTTTGAAGTTGCTGTTAAATTCTTTTGGTGTAATTCCATTGCGACTACATATCTGCCATGCAAATCCCAACTTCCATGCTACAACACTTGACCTAATGTCGTACTCATAACAGTCACCCAACATTGCGTGACGCAATACCTTTCTAATTGACTGCACATTTAATCTACCTGTGTAGTATGTACGGCCAAAATAACTGGAATGCTTCTTCATTGGTAATGTGTTGATACCCGCTTGTGCAATTCTTGCTATTGCTTTTGCTTGTCTAATCAACATCTGCTTCTTAACGGTATTCATCATGTTTGCTCTTTTTGTTAAGAACACAATGAATTGATTAAGCGACTTCACATTTATTGGACACAAATCGTAGTGTTTATTGATTTGCGCTTTTGTCATTGTTAGAAAATCTGGGAACAACTTGTAAAAGAAGTCCGTGTCCGTCAATGACTTGTCATTCAGCAATGCATCTAATTCGTCAATTGTCTTCTTCCTTAACTGATTGATGTCCATTGCATCGTTCATTTGCACATGCTCTGTCAAACACACCGTTGAATAATCTCCGCCTTTCTGCCCTGGCTTAGTTACACGAATTAAATGCAATCCTTTTGATCCCAACCACTTATCCAAATACTGACGCTTGCCATCAATTACAAATTGCCCTACTTCCAATGACAAATTGTGTGTACTTACATAAAAGTGCTTGAAGAACTTGTACATGTTGTCATCCATGTGCATCAATGATTGTTCTAAATGTTGCTCCAAAACATTTACAAACTTGTTCAATGCAAGTTCTGCTTTGTTTGTTTTGGGCATTGCACGCTTCATTGCATCCAATACCACATCACTCACTGTTAGTTTGATTGTTTGTGTAGTCATCGTGCGCACCCATGCTGCACCATGCCAGACATTGGAAATGTCTTACACATATAGTAATTCTTTAAGATTTGCATATCCCACTTCCATTCATCACTTGATATCTAATTGAATTGAAGAAAATGTGAACAAATGAGCGAAGCGAATGCAGTTCACAGATGTGTAAGCGAAGCGCATCACATCTAATACATAACATCAATTACTTGTACACATCACACACATGTCCACAACCACACTATGAATTGATCTTCTTTTTTTCAACTGCATGTATTTATTCACAACCAAATGTTTGCACAACAAAACCAAATCCACTAATTACTTCATTGCTTGCTTCGGCACTAACATTGTTTACTTGTTCAATCAATTACTTGTGAGTTAAACATGACTGCATCACTTACTGCACTGAAGTTTGTTTCTTCAAAGCGTCCCACGCAAATTCCATCTGTTCAATTGCGCCGAAATAAATTGGTAAACAAGCTGCACGAACAAATCCAATTGATTTCTGCTAAAAAAGACGGTGTCCATTTCGCTCCACTTCATTTGCGCAGCGTTCGTGACAGACATACTGGTGAAATCAAACGCATTGAATTACCCAAACGCATTCGTCCATGGTTTTTTACAAGTGACAACGGAAAAGTTTGTTTGCAAATCAAGTACGGCAGTAAAGTTATTGATGTCAGCGGGAAAAACAAACCAACAATTGAACTTGCTAATGCCGACGAGTTAGTTAAAACACTTGAACTTGTCAAAGTTGCAACACTTGCTGGTGAACTTGACCAGTTACTTGAAACTGCGGGCATGAAATTGCGTGACGGATTTGCAAAGTAACCGTTTTATTCAATTACTTCACTGACACTTCATGCATCCGATAAATACTTGCATGAAGATCAGCGAGATATCACACCCACTTCTAACATTCATTGCAACAGTTCGTGTTGTGCTGCCCCACACTTGCATCACAGCACGAACAATTGCACTCGCTGACAACTTCATGTCTGCAAAAGCCATACTTGCTAAAACTTATGGTGCAAACAATGTGTTGTCTGTATCGCAAATTACGCAAGAGTGCGTTATTGACGAAGCAACCAAGACATTGTCCGCTGCTGAGTTGCAAGTTAAGTCAATGAGTGACCGTGCAAAACAACTTAATCAACAAGCCAAGCAAGTGAAAGCACGCAACAAGTTGCAAACTGCGCAAACAAACTTACTTAAAGCATCAAGTCCATTACGCACTAATTGAACAATGAACATGTCATGCTCATTGTTCTACACAACATCAAGTGCTGCGCTTCTTGCGTGTTGAAGTTGTTTTGCGTACTGCAGTTTTACGCCCTGTTGGTGCTTTGATAAAACCTTTTACATCTGCATATGTAAATGCGTGCGACTCAAACAATCTTTTGATTGTGTTCAATGCATCTTGTTTTGCAAGTTCACGCTGTTGCTTGATTTGTTCTTCAAGCATTTTCTGCGTAGCAATCATTTCTTCAAGTTGTTGCTGCGGATCTTGTGATGCATTCGTCATGTGCTGTTCCATTTAAGTGTTGTTGAATTATTTAATTTATCAGCATCAACAGTTTGCAGCACGAGTGTTTTCCCTTGTGCATTGTTATTTCACAATGTATTTGTAATCTTGCCGCACAAATTAAAAACCCC
>RFMZ01000021.1 GCA_009927445.1 Betaproteobacteria bacterium | reverse complement strand
ACCAAAGTTCAAAATTTGGCTCACGATGTCAGCAGGCGGAAATGAAAACACAGTGTCAGGAAATGCATCAGGCAGAACTTCGCGGAGTTTGCGCACGTAATCTGCAGTAGGCGCATGGTCTTTGCGCAAAGCAATTTGAATGTCGCCGTCTTGCGGCCCAATGACACCGGTGTTGTTGTAAATTAAGTTGATACTGCTGGGTGGCAATCCGATGTTGTCGACCAGTGTGGTCATCTCTTCTTCTGGGATAACTTCTCGAATGGTTTTTTCGATCATTGCAAATCTGGCTGCCGATTCTTCCACTCGCGTGCCAACAGGCAAGCGCGCATGAATCAAAATTTGACCGCTATCGACCGAGGGAAAGAAATTACTCCCTAAGTAAGGGGTGAGCCCCAAAGAAAGTAAAACGATAGCAAGGAAGCTGGCCACAAATTTCCATCGCGCAGCCATGGCCATTTTTAAGAGTGCGTGATAGACACCTCTGAAATTTTCAAAAGCCTGTTCAAAACTTCTTTGAAATTTCACCAAAGGATTGCGTGTAGCCGGCAAGGTGCTGGGCAGACCGTGCATGTCAGTGTGAGGGGCGTGCGGTTTTAATAGAAATTTGGACAGTGTGGGCACCAAAGTTCGAGAGAGAATAAATGAGAACAGCATGGCCAGCATGACGGCCTCTGCCATGGGGACAAATAAGAACCGAGAAACGCCCTGCAAGAAAAACATGGGCACAAACACAATGCAGATGCACAGCAAAGAAACAAAGGCTGCGGTTACGATTTGATTGGCACCGTCCAATATGGCGGTTTCCACATCCTTGCCTTGCTCTAAATGCCAATTGATATTCTCTATGGTCACGGTAGCGTCGTCTACCAAGATGCCCACAGCCAAGGCCAAGCCGCCCAAAGTCATGATGTTCAGTGTCTCGCCTAAAGCCGCCAAGCCCAAAATGGCGCCCATGATGGACAGAGGAATCGAGATGGCAATGATGATTGTCGATCGCCAGCTGCCCAAGAACAGCAAAATCATGAGGCTGGTCAGGGCAGCTGCAATGGCCCCTTCAACCGCCACACCTGAAATGGCAGCGCGAACAAACAATGACTGATCGTTGATGGCTTGAACTTTCAAGTTCTCTGGTAAACCTGATTTGATTTGCTGAAGTTTGTCCTTGATGCCGTCCACAATGGCCAATGTGGAGGTGCTGCCATTTTTAAGAACGGACATTAAGACAGAGCGATTGCCATCGACATGCACAATGCTGGTCTGCGGTGAG
>RFMZ01000285.1 GCA_009927445.1 Betaproteobacteria bacterium | reverse complement strand
AAAATATCCGTTAAGACTGCAAAGCGATTACCATCCAAAATCAAACCCATTGCAACACCAGCAACGTGCGCTTTTACGGGGACGCCAGCATCCATGAGAGCCAAGCAACCACCGCAAACCGATGCCATCGAGGATGAACCATTGGATTCAGTAATTTCTGAGACTAAACGAATACTATAAGCAAATTCGTCAGCCTTTGGTAAAACTGGCACTAAAGCACGCTTAGCTAAACGGCCATGGCCAATCTCACGACGCTTGGGCGTACCAACTCGACCCGTCTCACCAGTTGCAAAAGGGGGCATGTTGTAGTGGAACATGAAACGATCACGGTACTCTCCTTCAAGAGCATCAATAATTTGCTCATCCCGCGCAGTACCCAATGTGGCCACAACTAAGGCTTGTGTCTCGCCCCGTGTAAATAATGCCGAGCCATGCGTACGGGGTAAGACTCCCGTGCGGATTTCAATTGGCCTGACAGTTCTTGTGTCACGCCCATCAATTCTTGGCTCACCACTTAAAACCTGTCCACGAACAATCTTCGATTCCAAACCAAAGAGAATGTTGCCCACAGCAACTTCATCAACCTCACCGTCAGCGGCCAATTTAGTCATCAAGTCGGCACTTACCTCTTTGAGCTTGGATGAACGCGCTTGCTTTTGTCGAATTTGATATGCATCTTTCAGACCCTGCTCAGCAATCTGCGCAACCTTCGCAATGAGCGCTTCATTTTTCTCAGCAGGCTTCCAATCCCACTCCGGCTTGCCAGCGTCACGGACTAATTCCTGAATCGCAGTAATTGCAACTTGCGCTTGTTCATGCCCAAATACAACTCCGCCGAGCATGATCTCTTCGGATAATTCGTGCGCTTCAGATTCAACCATTAAAACAGCATTTTGTGTCCCAGCTACAATCAAATCTAATTGGCTATCTAATTGCTCAGCACGAGTTGGGTTTAAAAGATATTCGCCATCCTTATAACCTACACGAGCAGCGCCCAAAGGCCCATTAAAAGGTATACCCGATACGGCTAAGGCAGCCGATGCCCCAATCAAGGCAGCGATATCGGCCGGCACCTCTGGGTTAATCGACATGACATGAATCACAATCTGAACTTCGTTATAAAAGTCCTCAGGGAAAAGTGGGCGAATCGGCCGATCGATTAAACGCGATGTTAATGTCTCGCCTTCTGATGGTCGACCTTCACGGCGAAAAAAACCTCCAGGAATCTTACCCGCAGCATACGTCTTCTCAATGTAGTCAACCGTCAAAGGAAAGAAATCCTGACCGGGCTTGGCATTTTTTGCGCCAACGACTGTTGCTAAAACAACTGTATCGTCCATATCTACCAAAACAGCACCACCAGATTGGCGAGCGATCTCTCCAGTCTCTAACCGAACTGTATGCTTACCCCATTGAAACGTTTTTGTAACCTTATTAAATAAACTCATATTTTCTCCAAATAGTTAATCAGCGCAAGAAGTCATGCACTAATTTTCCACGGGTTCAAGTGCCGCAGAAACACCCGAGAGTGAGTTAGCTAATGAAATTGACATGAGAGGGCATGCCATTCCAACTGTGGTCTTGAGATAAATGAACTTGAGGCGGTCAAGATCAATATCCATACCCAAAATCACAATTGGAATGACACATACCCAATTATTTCACTACTAAACACACACCCTAAAAGACTACCTCTTCAAACAGTCCCTTTAAAAAACCACTTTAAAAAGAACCCTACCAAACAAACATGCCCGCCAAAATTACAGCGGGCATTTTGACCTTACTTACGTAAGCCCAGTTTCTCAATCAAAACACGATAACGATCAAAGTCTTTACCCTTCAAGTAATCTAATAAACGACGCCGACGGGAAACCATTTTCAAAAGCCCTCGACGGCTATGATGGTCTTTAGCGTTGGCCTTAAAGTGTGTGGTGAGATCGTTGATACGTGCAGTCAGGAGGGCAACTTGCACCTCTGGACTACCAGTATCGTTTTGGGCACGGGCGTGCTCTTTAACAATACCTGCTTTTGCTTGCGTGTTAACAGCCATAAAAAACTCCTTACTTGCGAACACTGCAGCTAACCAATCACAGATAAATCTCTGCAAATTGGGCTAACCACCTCTGTGTCGTGATTAATCAAAATATTCCAAAAACAAATTTACTCGTAAAACTTTTTTGCACGTAAACAATGACTATACCAATTGATCTACAAGCATCTATGCTTACTTAGCCTCCTATTGTAGCAAACTAATCAAAAAAACTCTAATCGATTGATATTGCAGAAATTATTAAGGTGCCATTTGTGCGTTGATCTTCTCTCCAGCAGGGTCATGTAAACGGTTTAATGCTGCCAAATACGCCTTAGCCGAGGCCGCGACGATGTCGGGATCCGTACCAACCCCATTCACGACTCGGCCAGCTCTGGTCAAACGAACCGTGACCTCACCTTGCGACTGCGTCCCCGCAGTAATCGCATTGACCGAATAGAGCAGTAACTCAGCCCCACTTTGGGCTTGGACTTCAATCGCATTTAAAGTGGCATCTACTGGGCCATTCCCCTCGCTTGAACTACTTTGTTCAATACCGCCCATTTGTAAAACAATCTTCGCCCGTGGCACCTCCCCCGTCTCGGAGTGCTGCGATAAAGAAACAAATCGGTAAAAATCAGCGCCCTGTTGCTGTTGCGAGTTTGACAAAATAGACATGATATCTTCATCAAAAATCTCTGATTTTTGATCAGCTAAGGTTTTAAATCTGGTAAAAGCAGCGTTCAAATCAACCTCAGAATCCATCGATACGCCAAGCTCTTGTAATCTTTGCTTAAAAGCGTTTCTGCCAGACAGCTTCCCAAGCACAATCTTATTAGCACTCCAGCCCACATCCTCAGCACGCATAATTTCGTAGGTATCGCGCGCCTTTAAAACCCCGTCTTGATGGATACCAGAGGCATGCGCGAAGGCATTAGCTCCCACTACAGCCTTATTTGGCTGCACCACAAACCCAGTAATTTGTGAAACCATCTTCGAACTAGAAACAATTTGTGTAGCATCGATGCCAACTTGTAAGTTATAAAAATCGCGACGCGTTTTAATAGCCATCACAATCTCCTCTAAGGAAGTATTTCCTGCTCGCTCACCTAAACCATTAATAGTGCATTCGACTTGACGTGCTCCGCCAATATGTATGCCCGCTAAGGAGTTTGCTACTCCTAAGCCTAAATCATTATGGCAATGTACCGACCAAATCGCTTTATCGGAATTAGGAATCTTTTGCCGTAAATCGAGAATAAACTGACCATATAACTCCGGCACAGCATAACCCACAGTGTCTGGGACATTTATCGTTGTAGCGCCTTCCCGAATCACGGCTTCTAGAACACGGTATAAAAATTCCGGATCGGAACGGTAACCATCCTCTGGTGAGAATTCAATATCATCCGTAAACTGGCGGGCTAGCCGGATTGATGCAATGGCTTGCTCCATGACCTGTTCTGGTGTCATGCGCAACTTTTTTTCCATATGTAAAGCACTCGTAGCAATAAAAGTATGGATTCTTTTTGAATTGGCGCCTTCTAGAGCCTTTGCCGCTTGCGTGATATCGTACTCATTCGAACGTGCTAATGAACAAATCGTCGCGTCCTTGACCGCTGCTGCAACGGCTTTAATGGCCTCAAAATCACCCGGAGAACTCGCGGCAAACCCAGCTTCAATGACATCGACATGTAATCGCTCTAGTTGTCTTGCAATTCGAACTTTCTCATCTTTACTCATGGAAGCACCTGGCGACTGTTCGCCATCCCTCAAAGTGGTGTCAAAAATGATTAGTTTGTCCATTGCCATCTTCTTTCTCTTAATTTTGCTTAATTTACTCACTCATATAAAACAAAACCCCAGCAACTTGGCTGGGGTTAGTAAGATTCGTTATGTATGTCTTTTTAAATAAATGCTGTTTAGCAAACTCGATCTCTAGCCCCGGTCAAATGATCCAGTGCCAGAAGGCTCAGTATTAAAAATAAATGCTTATCGAATATCATACATTTACTATACACCGAATTAATTTTTATGTCACTTGTTCACTACATCTAATTTTTCATTAGAGACCGAAGGGGCTTTAGGGGTCATTGCAGTCTTCGCACGATCCACTTTTTTACTAAAGGGCAAAATACCCCAAAACCATGTCACATACCCAGACAAGGCATATAAAACAAATAATCCAAAAAGTGTCAAGGGTGGATCACTAGACACTAAAACAAATAACAAAATAAGAAGTACCATCATTCCAAAAGGGACGTGATAGCGAATATCCAAAGTCTTACCACTATAAAACCGCACATTCGAAACCATCGTAATACCAGCATAAATTGTCAAAAAGAACATCGTCCAAGGAATAGCTAGGTTTGCAACCGGTAATTTATTATCCTCGGCTAACCAAACAAAACCTGCAATAATTGCCGCCGCAGCCGGACTTGGAAGACCCTGGAAGAAACGCTTATCGGCTTCTCCTGTCATGATGTTAAAACGGGCTAAACGCAGTGCAGCCCCAGCGCAATATATAAATGCTGCTAACCAACCCCATTTTCCAAGCCCTTTTAAAGTCCACTCATAGGCTACTAGTGCTGGAGCAACTCCGAATGACACCATATCAGCTAACGAGTCATACTGCTCCCCAAAAGCGCTTTGCGTGCGCGTCATTCTGGCTACTCGTCCATCCATACCGTCTAAGACCATGGAGCAAAATATGGCAATTGCGGCCACCTCCCAGCGCTGGTTCATAGCTTGCACTATCGCAAAAAAACCACAAAATAAGGCAGCTGTCGTAAAGGCATTCGGTAGTAAGTAAATCGCCTTATTGCGCGGCTTTGGATAAAACTCTTTTAAGGGCTCTGGGGGGGGGATATCCAAAAGCCGGCTTGATTCATTTTCAGAAGAACGCAATCGGACCTGCTTAAAAACTTTTGGCCGAGAAATTCTATTTTTACGAAATTGCGCCATGAGCAACCCTTAACCATCCAAGTTGGGCAAGGTGGCAAGGATCGTTGAAGTTGCACTAACACGGTCGCCTACAGTGACGAGTGGCTCAGCAGTTAACGGCAAATACACATCAACGCGCGATCCAAAACGGATAAAACCATACCGCTCGCCTTTTTTTACCTGATCACCAACCCGCACGTAACAAAGAATTCGCCTAGCAATCAGTCCAGCAACTTGAACTAATGTAATGTCATGCCCATTCGCCTCTAGTACGATCGCATTACGCTCATTTTCAGTAGAGGCTTTATCTAAGTCAGCGTTAACAAACTTTCCCTCGAAGTATTGAATTTTTTTTATCCGACCATTTACAGCAATACGATTTGAATGCACATTGAAAACATTCATAAAGATACTAATCTTTAACGCTTGACGATCAGCATATGGATCGGCCGTCTTTTCCACCACAACAATTCGGCCATCGGCTGGGGCTAAAACAGCATTTTCTGCTAAAGGTACTAGTCGTGGAGGGTCTCGAAAGAACTGTAGAACAAACAGAAAGATCAACCAAAAGGGCCATGCAAAAATAAACCCGCCCAGGCCTTGCACAAGCAAGGTTACTGCCCCAATACCAGCTAAATAAGGCCAACCTTCGCGGGCAATTAGTGGGTGGTTATATGACATGGCTACCTTTATTTTCCAAACTTGAATCCAACTAGTTTTTGCTTTGGTCAACTAATTTATTTTTAGCAATCCAAGGCATCATCGAACGCAACTTCCCACCAACTTGTTCAATTTGATGCTCTGCATTTAAACGTCGACGCGAAATCAACGTTGGGGCTCCAGCGCGGTTTTCTAAAATAAAACTCTTGGCATATTCGCCTGTTTGAATATCTTTTAAAACATCACGCATTACCTGCTTCGTTTGCTCCGTTACAATTCTAGGGCCAGTTACATACTCGCCGTACTCGGCGTTATTGGATATCGAATAGTTCATATTCGCAATACCACCCTCATAAATTAAATCAACAATCAATTTCAGTTCATGTAGGCATTCAAAATACGCCATCTCGGGTGCATAACCCGCTTCAACTAAAGTCTCAAAGCCAGCTTTAACTAACTCTACAGCGCCGCCACACAGGACAGCTTGTTCGCCAAATAAGTCTGTCTCAGTCTCTTCTCTAAAATTTGTCTCAATGATTCCGGCCCGACCACCACCGTTGGCAGTTGCATATGACAAGGCGATATCTCTAGCCGCGCCAGAGTTGTCTTGGTATACCGCCACCAAATGGGGCACTCCACCGCCCTGGGCGTAAGTACTTCTCACGGTATGACCGGGAGCCTTAGGTGCGATCATAATGACATCAATATCTGCCCGTGGAATAACTTGACCATAATGTACGTTAAATCCATGCGCAAATGCTAACGCGGCGCCAGGCTTGATATTTGCGGCAACTTCTGTTTTATACACTTCAGCAATTTGTTCGTCGGGTAACAACATCATCACGATATCGGCCCCTTTAACTGCATCAGCAACTTCTTTGACCTTTAACCCAGCGTTGCTGGCCTTAGCCCAAGAAGCACCGTTTTTTCGTAAGCCAACAGTTACATTCACACCCGAGTCATGTAAATTCAAAGAGTGTGCGTGACCCTGTGAACCATAACCAATAATCGTTACGTGTTTGCCCTTGACAAGGGATAAATCAGCGTCTTTATCGTAAAAAACTTTCATTTGCGTTCCTATAAAAAAATCGTTTGAATATTTATCCACCACAACATCTATTTGCGCAACAATACACGCGCACTAAACCCGTAAAACTCTCTCGCCTCGCCCTACGCCAGAGGCACCCGTTCGAACGGTTTCCAAGATGGAGGCTTGATCAATGGCTTCAATAAAAGCATCCAACTTAGCCGAGTCGCCCGTTAACTCAATCGTATAACTTTTATCAGTTACATCAATTATCCGACCCCTGAAAATATCAGTCGTTCGCTTCATTTCCTCGCGCTCTTTTCCAACTGCTCGAACTTTAATGAGCATCAATTCGCGCTCAATATGCAAGCCTTCACTCAAATCATAAACCTTAACAACCTCAACTAAGCGGTTTAAATGTTTCGTGATCTGCTCAATGACCTCATCAGAACCAGTTGTCACTATTGTCATACGAGATAACGAGGCGTCTTCAGTCGGGGCAACAGTCAAACTTTCGATGTTGTAACCGCGCGCAGAAAATAATCCAACTACCCTTGATAATGCTCCAGGCTCATTTTCTAACAAAACCGAAATAATATGCCTCATTCATCATTCTCCCCACCAAGCAACATTTCTGTAATACCCTTGCCGGCTTCAACCATCGGCCAAACATTCTCTGTTGGGTCAGTCTGAAAATCCATGAAGACTGTGCGTTTTTTTAATTTCAAGGCCTCCCGCAAAGCCCCCTCAACGTCTGCAGTTTTTTCAATCAGCATCCCAACATGACCATAGGCTTCCGCTAACTTCACAAAATCGGGTAAGGAATCCATATAAGAATGGGAGTATCTCTTACTGTAACTTAACTCCTGCCATTGTCTGACCATTCCTAAATACCGATTATTGAGGGAAATGATCTTAATCGGCGTGTCATATTGCAAACAGGTCGACAACTCCTGACTACACATTTGAATCGACCCCTCACCGGTAATCGTACACACCTCTTCATTAGGAAAAGCCTTTTTAATGCCCATCGCATAAGGCAATCCAACCCCCATGGTGCCTAGTCCACCGGAATTAATCCATCTTCTGGGCTTGTTGAATTTATAAAACTGCGCTGCCCACATTTGATGCTGCCCGACATCCGAGCAGATGAATGCGTCTCCACCAGTCAATTCGTATAACTTCTCAACGACATATTGTGGTTTGACGATTTCAGACTGACGATCATATTTCAAGCAATCTGTTTTTTGCCATTCTTTAATTTGCTGCCACCAAATTTGAACGTCGGATTGGTTTTTAATAGAACCCAGCGAGCGAATCTGTGCCGTCATCTCTGTCAAAACGTCCTTGAGATTGCCAACAATCGGCACGTCCGCGTGGACTCTTTTGGAAATCACCGATGGATCAATATCCACGTGAATCACCTTGCGCGGTACACTCATATAATGCTGAGGATTACCAATCACTCGGTCATCAAAGCGCGCACCAATCGCGATCACCACATCTGCATGTTGCATAGCCATATTAGCTTCGTAAGTGCCATGCATACCAAGCATCCCAACAAACTGAGGGTTGGAACCAGGAAATCCACCGAGGCCCATTAAAGTATTGGTAACCGGATAACCTAATAATTCAGCAAATTCCTTGAGTTGCGGCGCAGCGTTTGCCAAAATAACGCCCCCACCACTATAAATATATGGGCGCTTCGCATCTAACAGTAACTGAACGGCTTTACGAATTTGGCCCGAATGCCCCCGCAGTACTGGGTTATACGAACGCATTTCAATTTCTTTTGGATATTCATAAACGGCTTTATGAAAAGAAATATCTTTGGGAATGTCGATGACCACAGGTCCAGGCCGACCAGTTTGAGCAATGTGAAAGGCTTTTTTTATCGTTACTGCTAAGTCTTTTACATCTTTTACTAAAAAATTATGTTTGACAATTGGCCTAGTAATACCAACGGTGTCACACTCCTGAAAAGCGTCCTCGCCAATCATGTGCGACGGCACGTTGCCAGTAATCACTATAAGTGGAACTGAGTCCATGTAGGCCGTGGCAATACCGGTAACAGCATTTGTGACGCCCGGGCCGGACGTAACTAGAGCAACACCCACCTTACCAGAAGCGCGGGCAAAGCCATCAGCAGCGTGCACAGCACCCTGCTCATGACGTACTAAAATATGCTCGAATTTTTCTTGTTTGTGAATTTCGTCATATATGTATAAAACCGAACCACCAGGATAACCCCAGACGTATTCAACCCCCTCCTCGGCTAAAGCTCGAACCAAAATTTCGGCACCAATTATTTGGGCAGAAGATGGCGCTGGATTGGGCTCTAGTTGTTCGTTTGACTTAAACGATGTATTTACAACTTCATTGACAGTATTCATTTTTATAGTCCTTTGCAATTTTCGGCAAAAAATTGGTTGGTCTGCTCTCTGCCCAGCTTGTGGCGTGACTTCGTGCGGCTATGCTTGCGGATTCAAACCCTTCTTTTAAAAGGTTTCGTGTAAGCGAACTTTAAATTATATTACATTTCAAGCCTTTTATTGAACAAAAAAGTTGGTTTGGTGTTTAAAATTCAATCATGGCTTCTGCAAAAGAACTTTCTGACTTCCTTAAATCTAGTGAAAAGCGCGCTTTTAAGCAAGTTCTATACGCGGTTCGCGATGAGGATGCAGCTTTAGATATCGTGCAGGATGCCATGATTAAACTCTCGCAAAGTTATGGCGATAAAAATATTGAAGAATTACCATTACTTTTCACAAGAATTGTGCAAAACTGCACCAAGGACTGGTTTAGACGGCAAAAGGTCAGAAACACTTGGGTTACTCTATTCTCTAAGTTTAAAAAAAATGATGCGGATGAGGATGCTCACCCAGAAGACTTCTTGGAAAATCCAGAAACCTCTAGTTTTGGGCAAGAATCATCAAAACAGCTTGAAAGAATGGAATTATCAACAATATTAGAAAAAGAAATAGAAAAGTTACCAAATCGTCAACGCGAAGCCTTCCTCATGCGTTATTGGGAAGAGTTAGACATTTCTGAGACGGCCTCGGCGATGGGTTGTAGTGAAGGAAGTGTTAAAACACATTGTTCTCGAGCTTGTCATACTTTGGCTTTAGCATTAAAAAAGCTGGGAATTAGTTTTTAAATTGTAATTTCTAATCAATTGAATTGATGTTTTACCTATTAGCCTCACCCTAAAAAGTCTCACCCTAAAAAGAAGCGAGTACTCGATGAATACCTTAAATCAAAACCCGTCTACCACGATAAATCCGCATTTTGCTCAAAAAAACAGCATGAATGACCTATTAATCGACCAAGTTGGTAAGACGGTGGCTCGCTCACTCGATAAAGAATTGGCCCACCTTTCTCCTAAGGTGTTACAAAACCTTGAAAAATCTAGAGAAAAAGCACTTTCTGTGCAAAAAAAATCAAATCAAGCTCTTTCTACTGGATTTTTCAATATCAATTATGAATCCTTTAATTGGCTAGGTACCCTATTACTCATCTGCATAACAGTCTTTTTAATTGCTGATTGGCAACAACAAGCCCGTTTGAGTGATATTGTCGAAGTTGATGCGGCCATTTTGAGCGACTCAGTGCCGCCAGATGCCTATGCCGATGATGGCTTTAAGCTATTCTTAAAAAATATGCTTGCCCGTGCTGAAAAAGCCAATGAGCAAGATGACCCGGCTGCAGTTGCTAACTCAACTGAAAAAAATCGTGAAAAAGCACCTGACCCAAGCCTTAATCAGTAGATTAGCCATTTTTCTTCACCGAACCATTGCAGCATGTTCAACGGTTCAAGTAGATCGGTATTAAAACCTTGCGATCTGGCATAAGTATATGAAATTATTGATTATTTTATTATTAACTGGGCTTCTATCTACACCCATAACGCATTTGGCCAACGCCCAATCTTCTTCCGTCAATGTGATCGGCTCCAAAGCTCCTGGCTGGGCAGAACTTTCAACTCCCCAAAAAGAAGTCCTAGCTTCACTAGAGGAAGACTGGTCAAGCCTAACTTCCGAGCAAAAATCGAAATGGGCCCAACTGGCAAATCGGTATGATCAGTTTTCAGATACGGAAAAAGAACGCTTAAAAATCCGAATGTTAGACTGGTCCAAACTATCCATCAAGGAACGCCGGACTGCCAGAGCAAATTTCATTAAAAGTCAATCTATCCCAAATGAAAAAAAAGCCGAAGCCTGGGAAGCTTATCAACAGCTATCTCCTGAAGAAAAAAAACAGTTAGCAGACGAAGCGAACGCGAAACAAAAAAAACCCTCCCTAGTTAACGCCCCTTCCTTAAAACCCAATTAAGCTGTTAATCCTTGGAAAATATCCTCGTAGCACCTAGTATTCGGCGCAGAATTTGTGTGGGTCTTTATGAAATGCTCATGCTCCTGGGAGTTTGGGCTCTGGGCTACCTAGTGCCATCCCTTGCCCTTGGAGTCATGCTCCAAATCCAAGTCCCACCTTGGCTAGCTTTTGCGCATGTCTACTTGCTATTTGGGTTCTACTTTGTTTGGTACTGGACAAATACGGGACAAACCCTCGCTATGCAGACTTGGAGAGTCAAAATGGTTAACTTGTCTGGCAAGCATTTGAATCGCTCACAAGCTCTGATTCGCTTTGCGATCGGTTCGCTCTGGCTGATTCCAGCAGTTATTATCTATGGCGCTTATAAATTGCTACTCGGATACCCCATGGGCAACTGGCCTACTTTAGAACTGCTATTTGTCATGGCTCTCTTTTTCTGGCCGCTGACTTGCCTACTCGATCAAAATAATCAACTTGGAAGACAGTCCCTAGCCGATCGCCTTGCCAAAACGCGCCTAATACAACTCCCCAAGTCACCGACAGATGCAGTTAATCCTTCAGCCTAAAGCCAGGCGACCCTCGCCCCTCTGGGACTTCTTGACAATTCCTGCAGTTCTGACTAACCTGAAGGGATAAAAGGTTGTCAAAGATACCGTCAACCGCCAAGATAAAAATAAAATGCTGTAGTTAATGCTGTAGTTAATCCAGAACTGGATTACAACCGGAGATCATTTTGGACCGACGTCTTTTTAACAAAGGCCTAGTAACTAGTAGCCTTGGATTAGTTCTACCCAATGCGTCATTCGGGCAAACTTGGCCTGAGTCTCGAGTCAATATTATCGTGCCATTTCCCGCAGGAGCAGCCACTGATATTACCGGCCGAGTAATCGCCGCAAAGCTCTCCCAAATGTGGGGCCAAGCTGTCACAATTGATAATCGTGGGGGTGGTAACGGCATTCCAGGTGCAGAAGCAGCCGCTAGATCAAAACCAGATGGTCACCATCTGTTTTTAACCTCTGCTATGACGCATGCTGTTAATCCAGCGCTCTATCCCAAATTACCCTATCGACCTATTGAGGATTTTGAGGCAATCTCTTTGTTTGGAAAATTGTCTTTTGTGGTCCTCGTGCGCGCAGACTCGCCCATTAAAACACTTGGTGACTTAACTGCACTCCTTCAATCTGAGCCAGATAAGCATAGTTTTGGCGCTGGTTCATTGCCCGCTAGAATTGCCTCTGAACTGTATTTACAACAAGCGCAAGCCTCAGCCCGTGCCATTGGCTACAAAAGTAATCCACAGGCATTCCCGGACCTTCTGTCTGGTTTGCTAAGCTTCATGACCATCGACACAACCAATGGCCGCTTACAAATCGATGGCGGGAAAATGCGTGGTCTAGCAGTTAGTCTACCCACCAGAGATAACCTGATTCCAAAAGTTCCCTCCGCGATAGAAGCTGGGTTAACTGGCTTCCAAATTTGGACATGGACGGGTTTTTATGCCCCTAAAGGTACTCCGAAAGAAATTATTCGAAAAATTAATAAAGATATCGTTACAGCGTGTAATGACCCCCTCGTACTCAAACGATTTGATGGACTTGGTGGTGCACCAATCACGTCTACCCCTGAAGAGTTTGCCGCCTTTACCGTTGCAGAAATAGAGCGCTGGGGGAAAATTATCCGAAGTACCAATGTGAAATTAGATTAGGGATCCAAGATGCGCACAAACCAATTAAAAGGTCATAACGGGCCAAGATACCGTCATGAAACCCATGTCGAAAAACCCTTTGAAACAATCGAAGTTAAAAAACTCACTCCAGTCATTGGGGCTGAAATTCATCAAATCGACCTGAGCAAGCCAATTCTGGCAAAACAACAAGAAGAACTCCACCGTGCACTTGCAGAAAATCAAGTTATTTTCTTTCGCGATCAAGATATTAGTAAAGAAAATCATGTAGCGTTTGGACGGATCTTTGGCGATCTACATATTCATCCCGCCGCACCACACGTTGCCAATATCCCTGAAATGATGCTTATCCAGGCAGATAGAAACTCACCCCGTGCGAATGGTGAAGTCTGGCATACCGATGTCAGTTGCGATCAAGAACCTCCCATGGGTAGTATTTTACATATTTACGAATGCCCAGAAAATGGTGGTGATACGTTGTTTGCAAGTATGTACGCTGCGTATGATGCCTTGTCAGACCGGATGAAAACTTATCTGCAAGGCTTAACAGCCTTTCATGATGGCGAGCCTGTGTATCGCGGAACTTATGCTAATTTTGGCGTACAAGATAAAACGAATTACCCGCACGCTGAACATCCCGTAATTCGTACTCATCCAATAACTTTAAAAAAAGCACTCTATATCAATAAGGGATTTACTTCCCACCTAGTTGGAATACCTATCGATGAAAGCGATGGAATTCTGAGTTATCTATTCGAACATATGGAAAACCCATTATTTCAATGCCGCTTTAAATGGCAAAAAAACTCTATCGCTTTTTGGGATAATCGCTGTGTACAACATCGGGCTATGTGGGACTATTGGCCAAATACACGCAGTGGCCATCGCATTACCGTGGCTGGTGATAGGCCATTTTTCCAAGCCTAAATACCTGTCGTAGTGGATTTAATTGGTTTGTAAAATATGAACCGGAGAAACCTTAAAAATCTTGACGTGTAAAAACCAACTCGATAAACCACTCAAGATTACTCCCATGACAAACCCAAGCAAAATAATCCATGCCGGAAATGGCATAGATATTTCTAAGGCATTATTTGCCAAAAACCAGGCTGTCATACTCGCACAGAGCCCACTTAATAAACCACCAACGCCACCACAAAAAACAAACTCAACCAACCAAGTTCGTGCTAAAAAAGCCTGACTAGCGCCCATTGTCTTTAATACAGCAGCCTCACGTACGCGTCGATCTTGAACGCCTGCTAAAACAATCAATAAAACTAACAAACCAGCTATTAGGGTCAATAAAAAAAGAATCTGTATCGCAAAAACTAATTGCATTAGCACGCTACTAGCCTGCGCTAAAGATTGCTCAGTATCAACAACCGTGATATTCGGATAGGCCGCAATAATATTCATGTCCATACGTTGATTCTGCTCTTGCCGATATGCCACAATCCAACTTTGTGGTGCATCTGATAAGAGTTCTGATGGCGTCATTGCAAAAAAATTGACGCGCATCGTATTCCAATCTAGTTTACGAACTGAAGTAATCTTCGCTTCATAACGCAATCCTGCCACATCAAATTCAAGAACATCCCCTAAGCGAAGTTGAAGCGTTTTCATTAAGCCTGACTCAATCGATACCTGTTTAATATCCCCGCCCGGCGAGAACCAAACACCATCTACAATTTGATTTTTTTGGGGTACCTTGTCGGCGTAGGATAGATTAAACTCACGATCAATTAAACGCTTGGCATTATCTGCTTGATAATCTTTTGAACTGACCTCGCGTTGGTTAATTCGAACTAACCTGCCCCGAATCATGGGATATAAATCAAAATCTAACTGAGCTTGATTCGCAGTTAATAAATCTAACACTCCCTCTTTTTGATCAGGCTGGATATTTAATAAAAACCGATTAGGTGAGTTTTGAGGAATACTAGACCGCCAAGCACCTAAAACGTCGATCTGCAACACGATTAATAAAAGTAATGCCATCATTGCCACCGCTAGGGTAGTAATTTGTTGGGCAGCAAATTGAGGCTTCCCTTTGAAACGCTGCGCTGCAAATCGAATACCCGCAGGTAAACGAACTCGATTACCGAAGAGCTCTCCTAAATATCGCGCCAAGAAATATCCTACTCCCCCAAACAAAATCACACCACCTATAAATGCCCCTAAAATAATGCCTGCTAGTTTGAAGTTTTGTGCAATCCAAAATAGTAAAACCACATAACTGCCCAGCCCAAATAAGACTGTAGTGATATAACCCAATGTCCGCTTACCACCAACACTTCGTAATGCTTGTAATGGCGATACTTGAGTCAAGGCAAGTAATGGTGGTCCCGAAAAGCCAAAGAGCAACGTGATCGAGACGAGTAAACCCCACCAAACTGGCCACCAAGATGGGCTTGGTAAGTCTTGATCAATCAAGTTACGCATTCCCCAAATAAATAGCTCATGAAAAACCCATCCAAACAGAACTCCTAAGAGACCTCCTAAAATAGCCACCACGATGAAATGCTTGGCGTGACTCCATAAAATTTGTCCACGCGACGCCCCAAAGCATCGCCAGACTGCCGCAGTGATGCTCTGTCGCTCCACATAACGCTGCGAAGTTAACGCAATACCTACAGCCGCAATCATGGCTGTTAATAGTGCAACCAATGATAAGAATCGATTGGCTTGATCCAGTGTCTTACGCATCAAAGGTTGACCGTTCTCCATCCCTTCGATTTGCACTCCCCTCAAATCTTCCTTTTCAATAAGATTAAGGGCCCACTCCGTATATTTTTTTACATTTACTTGAGCTTGCTTCAGGGACATATCGGCAGACCCTGCTAATAACAAACGATAGCTTGCTCGACTGCCAAGTCCTAATAACTTGGTTGCAGCCAAGTCATCTGCATGCATCATTACGCGCGGTGAAAAATTCATAAAAGATGCGCCGCGATCTAATTCACGATCGATGAAGTCACTTACAGTAAATTTGACCTCTCCTAATTGGATCTTGTCTCCAATTTCAATGTGCAGAATCTTTGCCAATTGAGGATCTATCCAAACTTGCCCACGCTGCAAAACTATTGAACCATTTTTCAGTCGCAGCATACCGCGCAGTGGGTAACTACTTGAAACTGCTTTCAATGAAACAAGCTTGGCCTGCTCCCCAAATTGCGCCATGGTCGGAAACACAGTCGTTTGGCCAATACGCAGTCCATCGGCAAGCGCTTTTTCTAAAAAAACTGGCCTAATTGGCTTATCACTGCGAATAATTGCATCAGAGGCAATTAATTCTAGAGCATTATTTTCAAAAGTTTGGGCTAGGCGATCCGATAAAAAAGTCACACTAGTTAAAGCTGTAACAGATAGAACTAGAGCACAGAAAAGCCAAACTAATTCCCGTGATCCAGTAATCCGCCTATAAATAGAGTTACTCATACAATCGCAATGATGCCTATCTCAAATGCTCTTAGTGTCCAGCATAACTACCACCATCAATCCGCAGTGTCGCACCAGTAATATACGACGCTTGCTGGCTCGCTAAAAATGTTACCGCAGCAGCATATTCCTGTGGGTCACCGTAACGACCAATCGGAATAGCAGCCAGTAAGCGGGCGCTAATTTCAGCAACTGTCTTTGATTCTTTCTGTGCACGAATTTGATCTAATTCATGCAACCGGTCGGTCGCAATCCTGCCAGGTAAAACAATGTTCACCGTCACACCATCTTTAGCTACTTCGCTCGCTAAGGTTTTAGACCATCCCATAATTGCAGCACGCAACGTGTTTGAAATCGCTAAACCTGGTATGGGAGAGATCATCCCTGAACTGGTGCTCGTAATAATTCTTCCCCAAGCTTTTGCTTTCATCTGCGGCAACACCCGATCAGTCACCTTCATCAACAGCAAAACTAAATGATTAAAGTTAGACTGCCATAATTCAATCGATTGATTCGCCGCTGACGTAGGCGGCGGTCCGCCAGTATTGTTGATCAATATATCAACCGGACCGACCTCTTTTTCAATCTGAGAAATCTTTAGATCAATCTCGTTTAATTGATGCAAATCCCATGGCAAAACAGTTGCACGTCCGCCAGCTTCTATAATTTGCTTGGCGGTCCGTTCAAGCGCCTCTACCGTTCTGCCCGTCAGAACAACGCGAGCGCCCTCCTTGGCTAAGGAAACTGCAATCGCTTGGCCTAAACCCTTACTTGAGGCCAAGACCAAAGCGACTTTACCCTGTATTCCTAAATCCATCTTTTTCTCCCCGAGTTAATTATTTTTAGCATTACAAAACATACTCTCTCATTGCCAAGCCTGCTCCTGCCGTTGCAGTAATGTTTCCCACCGAACTAATAATTGATTGAGTGTCTCACTCACTTGTGTAGCCCTCTCTTGCAGAGCCTGAGCCTCCGTCGGACGATTCATATACAACTGAGCATCGCTTAATTGTGCGCTTAAATCACTTTGTTCACGCTCCAAAGCCTCAATTTGAAGAACTAATTTGTCAAGTTCCTTTTTTTCATATTTATTCAGGCCCGAACTTCCCTCGGCCAACTTATTAGTTGGTGATGGTTGATTACTACGCGACTTCGCAGGATTTGTAATCACCTTTTGACTAGCGCCTAAATAGGCTAGTCGGCGCTGGTTTTGGATCTTCCAATCCTCATACCCACCCTCGTATTCGCGCCAAGTACCGGCACCTTCAAAGGCAATCATGCTAGTGACCACATGGTCTAAGAATTGGCGATCATGGCTTACTAAAAAGACTGTTCCGCCATAATTTTGCAAAAATTCCTCTAACAAATCTAGAGTATCAATATCTAAATCATTGGTCGGCTCGTCTAAGACTAATACATTCGCTGGCTTAGCAAATAATCTAGCTAGTAGTAATCGATTTCTCTCCCCGCCCGATAAAGTTTTAACTGGCGACCTAGCCCGCTCTGGCGAGAACAAAAAATCGTTTAAGTAGCTCTTCACATGCTTTCGCTGACCACCAATTTCTACCCATTCACTGCCTGGGCTAATGAAATCTTCTAGACTCGACTCTAGATCAAGGGCCTCACGTAATTGATCAAAATAAGCAATGTCAATCATGCTGCCTTGCCTGACTTCACCAGACTGCGCTTGCAATTGACCTAAAATAATTTTTAATAAAGTCGACTTCCCAGCACCATTCGGACCCAAGATACCTACTTTATCACCACGCAAAATTGTCGCTGTAAAGTCATTCACAATGCGTTTTTCTCCAAACGAAAAACACACATTTTCTAAACTAGCGACAATCTTGCCAGTTCGCTGACCAGCATGAATATCTAATTTGACTTGACCAACTAACTCTCGCCTAGCACTTCGCTGCTCTCTTAAGACCTCAAGTCTTGCAATACGACCAACACTGCGCGTTCTTCTTGCTTCGACACCTTGCCGAATCCAAACTTCTTCCTGAGCTAATAATTTATCAGCGCGCGCATTAGCTAAAGACTCATCAATTAACTGCTTTTCTTTTAAGTCTAAATAAGACTGAAAATTCCCAGGATAACTCCGTATCATTCCCCGGTCTAATTCAATAATACGGGTTGCTACTTGATCAAGAAAAGCCCGGTCATGCGTAATAAAAATGAGTGCCCGGTTCATACTAATTAAAAACTGTTCTAACCATTCAATCGAATCCATATCTAAATGATTCGTGGGCTCATCTAACAACAAGACATCCGGTTGAGTAACTAAAGCTTGGGCTAAGGCAACCCGTTTTTTATTTCCGCCAGATAACTCAGATATCTGCAGATTACTATCTAAATGTAATTTTTGGAGTACTTCGGTAATTTGCTGCTCCCAAGCCCATCCCTGTTGGGCATCTATTTGGGTATATAGCAAGTCCATTTGAGATCCGATTTGATCGGTCCACTCTTGCATACTGAGCGATTCATACTCCTCTCGCAAACGCTTGATATTCTCCATACCCAAAGCGACAGTTTCAAACACGGTAGCTGAAGACACAAAAATAGGCTCCTGAGCGACATAAGTAATACGAATTTGTTGTTGCTTTTGAATGAGGCCGGAATCTAATTTTTCTATCTCAGCAATGACTTTTAATAAAGAAGATTTACCCGCACCATTTCGTCCAATTAACCCAACCCGCTCCCCCTCCTCTAATGAAAATGCTGTATTCGCTAATAAATCAACGTGCCCATATGCTAAGTTAGCATTACTTAATACAAATAAAGCCATGAAAATCAATCTTTTAAAAGTGGGTGACATTGCCAAGAATTGGCGTATTTTGTCTTCAACTTCTAATTTTAAGCCTTCTTCAGCGCACTTGCCTGATAATATCTAAGTGGAAAAAATACGAATCTCAAAATTACTCTCAACCCAAGGTCTTTGTTCTCGTCGAGAAGCCGATCTCTATATTGAACAGGGTCTTGTGACCGTTGACGGTGAAGTGGTCACAGAACTGGGTACGCGTGCTTTTGCGCATCAAAAAATTGAGCTGAAAAAAGCTGCGCAGCTTCAGCAAAGCGCACGTGTCACCATCCTTCTCAATAAACCAATCGGCTATATCTCACATCTGGATGAAGATAAGGATTACCCACCGGCTGCTAGCCTGGTAGTGCCTGAGAATTTCTTTCAGACGCATTTAGATAGTACTAAAAATGCAAAATTTAATACCCGCGGACTAGCCCCAGCCGGTCGACTTGATATCGATTCATCCGGATTATTAATACTTACCCAAGATGGGCGCATTGCTAAATTACTCATCGGTGAAAATAGCCCAATCGAAAAGGAGTATTTAGTTCGTGTCGAAGGAAAACTTCCCCCATCCGGACTAGCCACCTTATGCCACGGATTAAGTCTAGATGGACAAGCACTGCAACCAGCAAAAGTGAGCTGGCAAAATGAGAATCAACTACGCTTCGTTCTCAAGGAGGGGAAGAAAAGACAAATACGCCGTATGTGCGAATTAGTAGGACTGCATGTTGTCGGTCTCAAACGGATTCGCATTGGGCAAATACCTCTTGGCAATCTACCAGTTGGTGCTTGGCGATATTTGCGAGCTAACGAAAAGTTTTAAATAACCCATGCAGCCGATTCTGAATATTTCAGCCTATCGCTTTGGTGTTCTTGAAAATCTTTCTACGTTGCGAGATGATTTACTTGAACAAGCTATCAATCTAGGCATCAAAGGTACGATAATCATTGCCTCTGAGGGGATTAATCTTTTCTTGGCCGCACCGAAAGAAAATATTACTTCCTGGTTAGAGTGGCTTTGTAAAATCCCAGCGTTTGAAAATATAACCACTAAAAATAGCTGGTCTGAGTACCAACCCTATAAAAAAATGCTTGTCAAAATTAAACCTGAAATTATTCGCATGAATCATCCGACGATCCATGCCTATGAAAAACGAGCACCTAGTATTACACCAGAAAAACTTCAACAATGGCTTAAACAAGGACATGATGATGTAAATCGTCCAATACTCTTATTGGATACTCGCAACAGCTTTGAGGTAGCATTTGGTACTTTTAAAAATGCCGTCCATTTTGATTTAAAACAATTTAGCGAATTTCCATCTGCTCTAGAAAAAAATCAAGCTGTACTCACAGATAAAACCGTGATCAGTTTTTGTACTGGAGGTATTCGCTGCGAAAAGGCCAACCTCTTCATGCAAGAGATTGGGATAGAGAACACCCTTCAACTCGAGGGTGGTATTCTCAATTATTTCGAGCAGGTTGGTCAAACTTTTTATCAAGGAGACTGTTTTGTGTTTGATGAACGTTTGGCCCTAACACCAAGCCTGCAAGAAATTCAACTGAACTCCGATCAATCAATCGCTAAAAAGCCCTTATAGCCCTCAAAGCCCTGAGCAACTTAACTAGCGAGCAAACTGAAATGTTCGACAGATGGTGGCTTTTCAAAGTAAGGCCCAACAATGCCGCGCCAGACAGCAAAAGCAGGCGACTCACGAAAGTCAACGGTGTGGTTTTCTAAAGTCTGCCACTGTATCATCAATATGTATCGATTCGGACTTTCTATCCCCTTTTGGATATGAAAACCTAAAAAACCCTTGGCGTTTTGAATAACCTCTCGAACGCCTCGCTCAATGGCCTCTTCAAATTCAACATTTTTACCTGCCCCAATCGTAATATCAGCTATTTCTAAAATCATTTTTTCATCCTTATCCAATTTTCTTTAACGTCTCTTTGAATACAGTTGCTCTCTTCGCATATCCCTGCGCAGCCTTGGACATTCGCGCAATGTCCTCATCCGTTAATGCCCGAACCACCTTTGCTGGCGAACCTAAAATCAGGGACCTCGGCGGAAATACCTTGCCTTCAGTGACTACCGCTCCAGCCCCCACTAAAGATTCTTTACCAATTACCGCGTTATTTAAAACAACTGCTTGAATTCCAATCAATGCCCCATCTTCAATCGTACAGCCATGCAACATGACCTGGTGACCAATTGTGACATCATTACCGAGCGTTAATGGAAAGCCCTTGTCAACGTGCAAAACTGCACCCTCTTGAATGTTCGTGGAGTTCCCAATCGTAATTGGTTCATTATCTCCCCGGATCACAACACCAGCCCATACTGTTGAATACGTTCCAACAATTACTTTTCCGATGATTGTTGCCTCAGGGGCAATAAATGCCGTTGGATCAATTTCTGGGACTAAATCTCCTAATTGATAAATTGCCATTCGATAAATCCTTATTTAAAAAATTGATAGGTATAAATACCTAAGATTGTCAACATAATCGACCCAACTACATGAATCAAAATCGTTCCAAACGCTACAGCGAACGATCCATCGTGCAACATTTTTGTGACCTCTGCGGAAAATGTCGAAAAAGTAGTTAATCCTCCCAAAAAACCCGTAATAATGAGTAGACGCCACTCAGGAGCTATTTCAGCGTGTTGCTCAAAAACCGCCAAGGCTAAGCCAATCAAATAGCCCCCCAATAAATTTGCACATACGGTGCCAAGCGGAATGGCTGAATACATTGGATTGAGCAAAATACCAAAAGTCCATCGCAATACAGCCCCTAAGGAAGCGCCAAGGCTAATTGCCGCTATCGATTGCCACATCACTCCCCCCCCTTGCTATTCAAACCAATCCAACTCATAAGCATTGAGTTAAAGCAAGTATGAAGTAACCGTAAACATTGAGTTAACCAAATAGGTTACTCAATACTATTACAAGATTTGAGCAACCTGATCAAACGCTAGACGCGGACCACGTGGCCAAATTTTAGTAGTGTCAGCCTGATGTCCAATATTAAGTAAAAAATTGGATTTAAAACGACCATCGGCAAAAAACTCGGCATTCACTTTCGCATTATCAAAACCCGACATAGCACCACAGGCATAACCAAGTGCTCGAGCACCTAAGATTAAATAACCACCCTGCATAGAACCATTTCGAAAGCCGGCAATATTCGCAGCCTCTGGATTTTTATCAAAAATAGCTTTGGCATCCATCGCTGTAAATTGGCTGGGTAAATGCTCATAAAACTGTGTGTCGTAAGCAATAATGACAGTCACTCCAGCACTCTCAACTTGCGGGACATTACCAGGAGTTAATGCTGGCATCAATCTAGCCTTGGCTTCCTTAGATTTTAAAAAAACAAATCTGGCAGCTTGTAAATTGAACGCTGTTGGCGCCCATTTGATGAGATCATAAATTTCGTGGATCTGAGCATCAGTAATCTCGTCAGGCAAAAAACCGTGCACAGTTCTGCCATCAATAAATAATTGGTTCAGTGCAGCTTCATTTAATTTACTAGTCATTATCATTTCTTCTTATCAAAAGGTTACAAAATAAAGATTGACTTTTCTTCACTAAAAAAGTCACTATCTGACTCCATTGTAAACAAGTCGTTTGACTTTTACCCAATCTTGATTAACTGAACCATGCAACTCTTTTATTCGTTAACTAAACAGGTTATTCTATCGCCATGAATAAAAATATTTGCGTTTTTTGTGGTTCACGCCCAGGGAGTACTGACCAATGGTCAACTTGGGCAAAAGACCTGGGTCAGGGTATCGCTACCCGCAATTGGACTCTTGTTTTCGGGGGTGGTGGGAATGGTCTCATGGGTCAACTAGCCCAAGGTGCTCTCCACCAACAAGGCAGAGTCATTGGGATTACTCCCCACGGCCTGCAAACCGAACAAGCCAATATGGCTCAACTTACTGAACTGCATTATGTGCAGACTATGAGCGAACGTAAAGAAATGATGTCGAATATGGCAAATGCATTTGTAATTATCCCCGGCGGGATAGGAACCTTTGATGAGTTATTTGAGGTCTGGGCTACGGCCCAAATAGGCTTTCACAAAAAACCGATCATCTTAGCCAATTGGTCTGGTTACTATGACGGACTTATCCATTTTTTACAGCAAAGCGTGCAACATGGGCTCATGAGCGAATCGCACTTTGAGAAAATTCAAATTGTTCAAACTGTCCCTGAAACTTTTTCCTGCCTTGAAAAATCATTGGCTTAAAGAAGCCCATGAGCGCAAACATACGCACTAGACCAGGCCCATTGAAAATTATGTCCGCCTAAGTGCCCAGTCACATCAACACACTCGCCAATAAAAAATAATCCCGGCTGACTCTTCACCATCATCGTCCGACTATCGAGTGCAGTCGTATCGACCCCACCAACCATTACCTCCGCTTTATTCCAACCTAAAGTACCAGCAGGCTTAACAGACCAATGCGCTAATAAATCCAGTAACGCTGCTTTGTTTTTACCAGAGACCTCAGCCCATTTTTTATCTTGTAAACCCAATTGCCTTGCAAACTCACGGGCTAGTCGAGCTGGGAAAAACTCTGTTAATAAGTTGTCTACCGTGCGAGCGCGATTGGCATCAGCGTCACAGATCTCACGCCACTTCGACTCGTCAAACCAAACAATTTGCAAAGTCTCACCTTCACGCCAATATGAACTAGCCTGCAACACCGCAGGGCCTGATAAACCCTTGTGGGTAATTAACAAATCCTCCCGAAAATGACCCAGCCCATAATGTTTTTTTACACTCCCAGCGCTTATCTCAACTGTCACGCTCAAACCAGCAAATTCCTCCATCGATGAGAAAATTCCAGAGGTAAATGCCAGCGGCACTAAGGCAGGACGTGGATCAACTATTGGAATATTTTGCTGCTTGGCAAATTGCAGTGCAAAGTCACTCGCCCCAATTGCAGGTACGGGCAAGCCACCCGTGGCAATGACTAAATTACTGCCTAAAAAATCTCCTTGATGGGTGTTCACAAGCCAATCTGATTCGTGTTGACTGATGGCTTGAACGACAATAGGATGGCGTAACTCTACTTTTCCAATTTGGCACTCTTTGAGGAGTAACTCAATAATTGCCTTGGCTGACCCATCACAAAATAACTGCCCCTGATGTTTTTCATGAAAAGCGATGCCATACTCTTGTACTAAATTAATGAAGTGTTGACTTGTATACCTCGCTAAAGGTCCTTTGACAAAGTGCGGGTTCATGGCTAAAAAATTCTTGGGACTAGAGTGTAAATTCGTAAAATTACACCTTCCACCACCACTAATTCGGATTTTCTCCCCTAAAATCTCTGCATGATCCAACAGCAAAACACGCCGTCCTAATTGCCCAGCTACCCCAGCACAAAAGAGACCAGCAGCTCCAGCACCAACGATGATTACGTCATATTTTTCCATACTTAAGCATACCCATTTGGTGAAATACTACTAAAAAAGCTATTGTCCACGATGAATTTCATGGCGCACAGTAAAATAGAAAAAGAAAAAGTTTTTATTCGGTTTTTATCGGTTTTATATTACTTCAACTTCTCGGAGACCCAGATGTCTAAAGACCCAAGTCCTAGCAATCGTCGTTCACGAAATATTACAGAAGGTGTCGCAAGAGCCCCTAACCGATCGATGTACTACGCCATGGGCTATCAAGAAGGCGACTTTCAAAAACCAATGATTGGGGTCGCGAATGGGCACTCAACCATCACACCCTGCAATAGTGGACTACAACGTTTAGCCGATGCAGCCGTAGACGCCTTAGAGGCTGGCGGGGCAAATGCCCAAATTTTTGGTACGCCAACGATATCCGATGGAATGGGCATGGGCACTGAGGGCATGAAATACTCCTTAATATCCCGCGAGGTTATCGCCGATAGTATCGAAACTTGCGTCAATGGCCTCTGGCAAGATGGCGTTCTCGTGGTTGGCGGCTGCGATAAAAATATGCCCGGGGGCATGATGGCCATGGCGAGAACTAATGTTCCTAGTATTTATGTCTATGGTGGCACCATTAAACCTGGCCACTACCAGGGTCGCGAACTAAACATCGTATCGGCTTTCGAAGCGGTCGGAGAATTTACCTCGGGTAGGATGAACGAAGTGGACTTTAAAGCCATCGAGCAAAATGCCTGCCCTAGTAGCGGATCCTGCGGTGGAATGTATACGGCCAATACAATGAGCTCAGCGTTTGAAGCGCTCGGAATGAGTCTACCCTATTCTTCAACCATGTCAAATATTGATGATGAAAAGGTCGCAAGTGCGGCTGAGTCGGCCCGCGTTCTCATTGAAGCCGTAAAAAATAACCTCTGCCCACGCGATATCATTACTAAAAAATCCATTGAGAATGCCGTTAGTGTCATTATGGCTGTGGGCGGCTCAACCAATGCTGTCCTGCATTTCCTCGCAATCGCTAGCGCCGCTGAGGTGCCTTGGACAATCGATGATTTTGAACGCATTCGCCGCAAAGTTCCAGTCCTTGTTGATATGAAGCCCTCCGGCAAATATCTCGCCACAGATTTACACCTTGCGGGAGGAATTCCCCAAGTCATGAAAATTCTCTTAGATGCAGGACTACTCCACGCAGACTGTATAACGATTACGGGTAAAACAATTGGCCAAACACTCCAAGATATCCCCTCAACCCCAAGAGCAGACCAATTTGTAATTCGCCCAATATCTAATCCAATGTATGCCGAAGGTCACTTGGCGATTCTAAAAGGCAATATTTCTCCAGAAGGTTGTGTTGCCAAGATTTCTGGACTTAAAAATCCAAGTATTACCGGTCCAGCAAGAGTCTTTGATTCCGAGGATGATGCGATGGCCGCTATTATGAAAAACCAAATTACGCATGGCGATGTCGTTATTATTCGTTATGAAGGACCTAAGGGCGGGCCTGGCATGCGTGAAATGCTTTCTCCCACTTCCGCTCTGATTGGTCAAGGCTTAGGAGAAACAGTCGGGCTAATCACTGATGGACGTTTTTCAGGAGGTACTTGGGGTATGGTCGTTGGTCATGTTTCTCCAGAGGCTTATGTCGGTGGTACGATCGCACTGATACAAGAAAATGACTCCATCACAATCGATGCTCATCAACTATTGATCCAATTAAATGTCAGCGAAGAAGAAATTGCTCGACGAAGAAGTCTTTGGAAAAAGCCACAACCGCGCTACACGCGTGGAATTTTAGCCAAATACGCCAAGCTGGCTAGCTCTGCTAGTCTTGGGGCAGTGACAGACCTGAATCTTGAGCTTGATAAATAGTCTTGCTAATCATCGAACGCTTGGCGAGAAGCGTTCGATGATTGGGTGGTTTAAATTCATGATGCACTTGGTATTGAACTTAGTGATTTTTAGAGTGCCCCATCCCAGAATGCCCCATAGCCTTGATGGGTAGCTTTATATCAACCTTACCAGCTTTTTCAAATTGCAATTGAACTTGTAAAACTTCACCTTCTTTAAAAGGTTCTTTGAGTTGCATAAACATTAAATGATTACCTCCAGGTTTGAGTTGCGCACTCCCCTTAGCAGGAATATCAAGCCCATTTAACTCACGCATCATCATCCGATCACCTTCCATTTTCATTTCATGGATTTGAACCTGGCCTACCCGCGTAAAACTGGCTGAAAGTAAGCGGTCATTGGTATTAGCAAGATTAGAAATGGTCAAATAACCAGCGCCAACCACCTGCCCCGGACTAGTCGCTCGGGCATAGGCATCGGAAATTTGAATGGGATTGTTGGCTTGAGAAAATACCTGCTGAGTCCATAAAAAGACACTCATAAAAACTATCCATTGTGCAAAAAATTTCATATGATTCCTTTTTTGATTAACTGTAAGTTTCATGTAAACCCCCTATTTTACTCGGAGTTGGCATCTTTGAATTGATTGTTTTATCATGGAGTTCCTATGAAACAATATCCATATCCGCTGCGTTGGATCATTTCTGATAGCAAATGACCCCATCAATGTGGACCACCCTATTACAGTCTTTTGAGCTTGTACTGTATTTTGATCAGCAAGTTTGGGAAATTGTAGGAGTCTCATTACAAGTCAGTCTTACTGCACTCGTTATCGGAACAGTCATCGGCTTACCATTAGGGGGGATCCTAGCAACAAATGACTTTGTTGGTAGAAAGTGGCTCATTACAATCTTAAACTCGCTCATGAATGTACCTACAGTCATTATCGGCGTACTGATCTATCTATTACTTTCTAGGTCTGGACCCCTTGGTAGCCTTGGCCTACTATTTTCTACGACAGGGATGATTATCGCCCAATCGCTCATAACCATTCCACTCATAGCGGCTATTTCAAGACAAATTATTGCGGACGGCTGGGCAATCCATGGTGAAACTTTAAAAACACTCCACTTAAGTAATCACTCACAAATAAAGTGGATTCTTTGGGATTGCCGCTTTTCTTTACTACTGGCAGTCCTTGCTGGTTTTGGTCGTGCCATTTCAGAGGTTGGGACAGTGATGATCGTGGGTGGTAATATTGCCAACTCTACGCGCACTCTGACTACGGCAATTTCTTTAGAAACAAGTAAAGGTGACTTACCCTTGGCACTAGCTCTTGGCATCGTATTAATTAGTATCGTTTTAATGATTAATTTACTAGCCAGCGTCATGAAACACATTGCTGAGAAAAATTATGGCTAATCTAATTCAGTCAATCGAGATAGAAAATCTCTATCTAGCGCCTCATGACAAAGCTATCTTGGATATTAAAAATCTCTCCATCCCGATTGATCAAATTACCGCGATCATCGGACCAAATGGTTCTGGTAAGACCTCTTTATTAAAAACCTTATCTGGACTACAAACCAATAAAAATTTGCGCCTACAACACCCCTTTGAATCGATCTTCCTATTACTCAACCAAGTCACTTTTTTAAAAATGTCGGTACGTGACAATTTAGCAATTCTGCAAGATGCCTATCCACGAATTCATGATCAGATGATTCATGATGTCCTACAAAGGTTTCATCTAGAACATCTTGCCAAGCAAGCGGCGACTAAACTCTCCGCTGGTGAAAAACAACGGGTTGCTATAGCCCGGGCAGTTCTGGTAGATGCAGCATTAAATGTGTTAGATGAACCAACCGCTAATATGGATCCGGCAACAGCTGACTTTATTGAAGATCAAATACTCCAGTTGGCTAAGCAAGGTACCCGATTTTTAATGGCTTCCCACGATATGGGTCAAGTTCAACGACTCTCTCAATATGTCATCTTGATTGTAGATGGTCAAGTTGCAGAAGTAGATTCTACTGAGTCTTTTTTTAAACAACCGCAAACGCAACTTGGCAAAGACTTTCTGGCCCGCCACTTAGGTTGGCATCCTTAAGGTGGGATTCTTAGTCTCCAACTAAGTATTAGCTAACTTCGCCTTCTTGCTCCCAAAAGGCAAAATACCTACTGCCAAGGCAGTTCCAAAAAGAATAATTAAACCACCAATGACCATCTGCAAGGTTGGCTCTTCGTTGAGGAAAATATCGCCCCATAAAATACTAAAAACGGGCACTAAAAAAGTGGTAGAAATGGCCGTTGTGGGACTGGTGTTTTCCATCAAGCGATAATACAAAAAGTACGCAATGCCGGTTGATCCAATTCCAAGCCCTGCGATACCCATCCAGGCACTCCAAGGAATCGGCGCTGTTGGATAAAGCGCATATGCAGGAACTGCCAGAACACAAGCGCCGATGGCTAAGCTGACAAATGACATCGCGACAGGATGTATACCCTGGCCATATTTTTTGACATAGTTTGTAGCAAAGCCATATGAAATAGTTACCCCGATACTAGCCAAGACTGGTAATCCTAAACCACCCGAAACAAAGCTCGTTTTACCCCACATTAAAAATACAATCCCTAAAAAACCAATCAATAACCCAAATTTACGACTATTACTTAAATAGTCGTGTAACCAAAGTGAACCAATAATCGCTGTCCAAATGGGGGATGTTGAATTAAGTATTGCCCCAACGCCAGCATTTAAATATTGCAAAGCATAAGTAAATAGGGCAAAGGGTAGCGTGGAATTGAAGATTGAAATAATACTTAATGTACCAAAATCTGAGCGCGTCAACTGCAGGTGTTGCCACAGACTTCTTCTAAAAAGTATTACAAGACCAATGCAAAGGGCACCTATCAAGAGTCGAGACTGGGCGACAACGATTGCCTCAAAGTGCCCTACTGTAAACCGCATAAAAACATACGACCCACCCCACAATGCACTAAGTAAAATAAAATCGATAATATTTTTAATCTTCACCGAACAATTATCCACGAATGTGATAACTGCTAGGGAAATTTGATCTACTTAACTCAGGTCTGTTAATAAAGAGGCCAAGGTTTCTGGCTCTAACATCTCTACGTGCATCGGATATTCCGTATGTTCACATCCTACCATCATCTGCGCACCAGCTTGCAAAGCACGCTTCATATCACTGGTCAGTTCAAACCGAATAAAGTGCACTGCTGAAGTCTTATCAGCAGTAGAGCGCTCCAGGTCTTCGTCAGCGATACCGTAAACGCGCGTTTGACCCTCTATTTCAATAAACATTTTGTGCTCAATACCAACCATTTTTCCTAAGGCAATTTTTCGATCAGCCTCGTTAGGATACTCCAGCATCATGGTAGCTTTAAAGTTTGAACCGTCAGGAATCAGTGGATTATAAGCGTCTAATTCATCATGAATCCCTTCATCTGTATACGTTTTCTCGACACGTAACATTTCTTGAATTTGATACTGCATTAAAAATTCATTTTCAAAAATCAAATTGAGATGCTCGCCTAGACTGACCGTTCTGATCTTGCGCATCTTGATAACCTGCTCACGCATTTGAGGCCTGGCTTTGTGATACGCCTCTAAACTCATTAATTGTTCGCGTTTAATTTTTGGCATTTTCGTATCTTTCATTTCTTCATTCATTAAAAATTACAACTCATTATTGTTGGTGGATCCCATAAGCAATTGCCACGAGCGACAGGGGGTGTTCCATTTGCGCTTTTTTTAATCCCGCCTGCGCCATACCCTGCTCAATGTGATGCCCCGCCAACTGACAGTCCGAGCTAATATATTTAGGCTCATCGCTGGCCATGTTCTTAAAAACGGGTTTTCCAATTTTCATAGCGGTCTGATGAAATTCCTTTTTCACGCCCCATGTTCCTGAGTGCCCGGAGCATCGTTCCACGACATGTACCGTTGTGCCAGGAATCATCTGTAATATTTCGGCAGTTTTTTTACCTACATTTTGTACACGTGAATGGCATGGAACGTGATAGCTAACCTGCCCAAGTTCCTCTTGAAAATCCGTTTTCAAAAGCCCATCCTTATTTCTGGCGATGAGATATTCAAAGGGATCCCACATCGCCTCTTTAACTAACTGCACATCTGCATCTTGTGGGAACATTAAAGGTAATTCTTGTTTAAACATCAGCGTGCATGAAGGTATCGGAGTGACGATGGCGTAACCTTCTTGAGCTAATTGAGCTAATTGCGGAATGTTGATCTCTTTTAATTTTTCTACCGCTTTTAAATCACCAAGCTCTAGTTTTGGCATGCCACAGCAGGCCTCCTTATCAACTAGCTGATAAGGAATTTCGTTATGGTTGAGAATATGTAATAAATCTTGACCAATACCCGGCTCATTGTAGTTAATGTAACAAGTTGCATAAACGGCAACCTTGCCCGGCGTCTTCGCGCCATCTTTAACAGGCCAATTGGCTGATGGCTTGGCAACTTGTTTAAATTTCTTCAGAGCAAACTCGGGTAACCAAGCATTTTGATCAACACCTAGCGCCGACTCCATAACTCCTCTGGCCAAATGGGACTTATTGACTTGATTGACTATCTGTGTCACAACTGGAATACCAGCAAACCGACCAATTTTATCCGTTGATGACAACAGGTTATCTCGAAAGTTAGTCTTCCCGTTTTCATGTTTAATGGCTTTGGCTCGTAACATCAGATGCGGAAAATCAAGATTCCATTCATGGGGTGGTACATATGGGCACTTAGTCATGTAACACAGATCACACAGATAACACTGATCTACAACGCTTTCATAAGCCGACTTAGGAATACCGTGCACCTCACCATCCGAGGTCTCATCGACCAAATCAAAAAGTGTTGGGAACGACCCGCATAAACTGACGCACCTGCGGCATCCATGACAAATATCAAATACGCGTTCAAGTTCTTTATCAACGCTTACTTGGTTATAGAATTCAGGATTCTGCCAATCTAAAGGATGGCGCGTTGGCGCCTCCAAATTACCTTCTCGACTCATTTTTTACCTTCATGAATATATGTGTAGTTGCTTAAAAGATTCTTTAAAAGATTCCCGATGTGAATCAGGAATCTAAAAAAAACCTTACTACGATTAAGCTACAAATGCGTCTAAAGCTTTTTGATAACGGTTAGCGTGTGAACGCTCAGCTTTAGCTAATGTTTCAAACCAATCAGCAACTTCATCAAAGCCTTCATCACGGGCTGTTTTAGCCATACCAGGATACATATCGGTATATTCGTGTGTCTCACCAGCAACTGCTGCAGCTAGACAATCTTTGGAAGATTTAATCGATAAGCCAGTTGCTGGATCACCAGATTGCTCCAAAAATTCGAGGTGGCCATGGGCATGACCTGTTTCACCTTCAGCTGTTGAACGGAATAATGCAGCAACATCATTCTGTCCTTCGATATCCGCTTTGTTCGCGAAATACAAATAACGACGATTTGCTTGTGATTCACCAGCAAATGCGTCTTTCAAGCACTGCTCAGTTTTAGAACCTTTTAAAGTAGGCATTGTTTGCTCCTGGGTAAGTTAAATAAAAGATGTCTTTAGAATGATTACAATCACTCGAGTGACAGATGCAGTGTAGAACTAATTTATTAAATAGGAAAATTGTATTTATTAAATATAATGATAGTTAAAAACTATTATTTCATCAATTTGTCATAATAATAAGCTATCGATGCACTCTATTTATTTGTCTCATACAATGTTCTCATGCTAAAAACAGAAAATTCTCCGACCTTCTACCGGACAGACTACCAAGCACCCAATTTTGCGATTCAATCCGTTTTTTTGGATTTTTCGCTCAATCCAATCAAAACAATCGTCCAGTCAAAGTTAAAAATAACTCGACTTAGCCCAGGTCCTCTCATTCTCAAAGGGGAAGATCTAGAACTCCTATCCCTCCAAGTAGATGGCCAAGCCTATCGGCATTTTGAACTCCATGCAAAAGAATTGGTCTTACATGATCTGCCCAGTGCGTTTGAGCTAGAAATCAAGTGCTCAAATAACCCCCTTCAAAATACAAGCTTAATGGGCTTGTATGTCTCAAGTGGAAATTTCTTTACCCAATGTGAAGCTGAAGGCTTTAGAAAAATTACTTACTTCCTTGACCAACCCGACGTCCTCACACTCTTTACCGTGAAATTAACTGCTGCAAAAAAAGACTATCCCATTTTATTAAGTAACGGTAACCTGATTCAGGAAGAAGAACTAAGTGATGATAGGCATAGCGCAACTTGGGAAGACCCATTTCCAAAGCCCTCTTATTTGTTTGCCATCGTAGCTGGCCAATTAGCCGTTTTAGAAAAAATAATCACCACACAATCCGGTAAAGAAAAATTACTGCAAATTTGGGTTGAAGAAAAAGACCTATCAAAAACCCAGCATGCCATGGATTCACTTATCAAAGCAATCACTTGGGATGAAAACCGATTTGGCTTAGAACTAGACTTGGATCGCTTTATGATCGTTGCAGTCGGCGACTTCAATATGGGCGCAATGGAAAATAAAGGCCTAAATATTTTTAATACCAAATATGTCCTTGCCGATCCAAATAGCGCTACAGATATCGACTTTGCCAATATCGAAAGTGTCGTTGGTCACGAATATTTTCATAATTGGACCGGCAATCGCGTAACTTGCAAAGACTGGTTTCAACTCTCACTCAAAGAGGGTCTAACGGTTTTTCGTGATCAAGAATTTTCGGCCGACCTCATGGGCTCAGAATCCGGCAAAGCTGTTAAAAGAATTGAAGATGTCAGACTGCTTCGCCAAATACAGTTTCCAGAGGATGCCGGCCCAATGGCTCACCCTATTCGCCCCGATAGCTATCAAGAAATCAATAATTTTTATACCGTTACAGTGTATGAAAAAGGTGCTGAAGTCGTACGTATGCAACATACGCTGCTTGGAGAACCCGGCTTTCGCAAAGGCATGGATCTGTACTTTCAAAGACATGATGGCCAAGCTGTCACTTGTGATGACTTTGTGTCTGCCATGTCGGATGCGAATGCAATCGATCTAGAACAGTTCAAGAATTGGTATAGTCAAGCTGGGACACCCCAGGTTACTATTACAGAAAATTACAACTCCGAAGAACAAACCTACACCATCAACTTATCGCAATACTGCCCCCCAACACCAAATCAAGAAATTAAAAAGCCTTTTCATATTCCACTTAAAACCAAGTTGTTGATAGAAAACCAACAAACCCAAGAATTTTTAATTGAACTGAAAGCAGTAAACCAAACAATTTGCCTAGAAAAAATTCCAAGTAAACCCATCTTATCCATCAACCGAGATTTCTCGGCCCCCGTTATCCTGCAATTTACTCAACCCACGAGTGAACTGATCTATCTCTTTCAATATGATGACAATCCCTTTAATCAATGGGAAGCTGGGCAACAATTAGCCCTGCAGGCCATCTTAAATAATGCATCGCCAAGCCAGGAACTCATATCTGTTTGGGAACAGTTACTGCTAGACGATCGCCTTGATCCGGCCTATCGTGAAATCATTTTCACCCTACCAGCAGAAACCTATCTGCACGAGCAATGTGACAGTGTTAACCCGCTCATCATTCATTCTTCAAAAAAACAATTTCAAAGTACTCTGGCGAAGTCCCTCAAAAAGTCTTGGCAAGAAACTTACGAAAAATACCAACCTATCGAGCCCTATCAAGCAAATGCGCAACAAGCCGGAAAAAGAGCCCTTAAAAACTTTGCACTACAGATGCTTATTGCCGATGATCTCGAGTTTGGTAGTGCTCTTGCGGAGAAACAGTTCAAAACCTGTCACAATATGACCGACCGCTTAGCTGCTCTGACTGCACTGGTGCATCACGCTAGTTTGCAAGCAGCCCCTTGCCTAGAAATTTTTTACGCGCAATATCAAAATAATGATCTAGCTCTTGATAAATGGTTTGCAATTCAAGCAACTGTGCCGCCACGTCAAAACTTCGCTTTAGTGGATCATATCCTGCAACTGAAACAACATCCCGCCTTTAAGATAAATAACCCAAACAGAACGCGTAGTCTTATACATGCTTTTTGCCTTAATAATCCTGCAGGTTTTCATGACGAACAAGGTCGAGGATATGGTTTTTGGATTGAATGTGTCAAAGAATTGAATGCCATCAATCCACAAGTCGCCGCGAGACTTGCACGTGGGCTTGATCGGTGGAAAAAATTTGCCTCACCCTTTCAGGAAATGATGCATAGTACTTTAGCAGAACTTGCTCAACAAAACTTGTCCAGTGATGTGGCAGAAATCATCCATAAAGCGTTATCTACAGATTAAAGAAAGAGAACCTATGTCTACCGCCAAAGCCGAGTCAGTAAAAATATCTCTAGGAAATTTTTTAAGATCGGATAATTCAACAGCAAATCCAATTGCCAAGCCCTTAATCGCATTAATCGAAAACATTAGCCAATCTTGCCAAATGATCAGTAAAGCGGTTAATCAAGGGGCCCTTGATAATATATTGGGCTCTGCAGGTAGTGGCAATATCCAAGGTGAAACGCAACAAAAGTTAGACATCCTAGCCAATGATATGTTGATTCAAGCAAATGAATCAAGTGGCTTGTTAGCGGCCATGGCCTCCGAAGAGTTAGATACGATTCATGTAATTCCAGAGCATCTCCAACAAGGTGACTATCTCTTACTTTTTGACCCTTTAGATGGCTCCTCTAATATTGATGTGAATGTCTCTATTGGCACAATCTTCTCTATTCTGAAAAAACCACAACAAGATATCCCGATTACCGAAAGTGATTTTTTACAGGCTGGTTATCAACAAGTTGCTGCCGGATATGCTCTATACGGACCACAAACAATCCTCGTCCTGACAACTGGCAATGGCGTCCAGATGTTTACTCTTGATCGCCATCAAGCAACTTTTTTTCTAACGCGCAGGGCAGTTAAAATTCCAGTCGATACCAAAGAATTTGCAATTAATATGTCGAATATGCGGCACTGGGCAAAACCTATTCAACAATATGTCTCAGAATGTTTGGCAGGTACAACCGGCCCTTTGCAAAAAGACTTTAATATGCGCTGGGTGGCATCCATGGTAGCCGATGTGCACCGGATACTCACGCGTGGGGGAATTTTTATGTACCCCTGGGATCAACGAGAACCCAGTAAGCCAGGAAAACTGCGTCTCATGTACGAGGCTAACCCAATGAGCTTTTTAATCGAACAAGCTGGTGGGGCTTCGATTAATGGTCAAGAACATATTCTACAGTTACAACCAAAGCAATTACATGAACGTGTTTCAGTAATCCTAGGTTCTAAAAATGAGGTAGAGCGCGTTTTGGCGTACCACCAATCTTTCTAAGCCGCTTTCAATTACTCTACCCGAATATTGGCCTGCTTCACAATGGCAGACCATCTTTGAATAGACTTACTTACCTCATGAGTCCAAGCTTGTGAAGTTCCACCACCCGGCATGAAACCCAAGTCGATTAATCTCTGCCTAGAGTCCGGTGCTTGAAGCGCCATATTAAATGCAGAATTAATCTTCTGGGTAACCTCTTTTGAGGTACCCGTTGGTAAAAATATTCCCCAAGTAATGCTGGCATTAATATCTGGATATCCCAACTCCAAAAAAGTTGGTACTTGCCCTAAAGATTCAACCCGCTTATCGCTAGTTATCCCTAAGCCAATCATTTGGCCAGACTCGATCACGCCCTTGGCTGCTCCTGTAGTTGTGAACATCGTTGTCACGTGCCCGCCTAAAGCATCAGCCATGGCCGGGCCTGCCCCCTTATAAGGTATATGAATTAAATCTACACCAGTGACAATCTTGAGCATTTCACTTGCCATATGCCCACCTGTCCCAAAACCTGCTGAGCCATAACTCAACTTCCCAGGCTGCGCTCTTGCGCTGGCAATCAATTCCTTGAAGTTTTTAATACCCAACTTGGATGAGATCAACATAATCGAAGGAGTTGAAGCTAGATAAATAACAGGTTGTAAATCCTTTAATGTGTCGTATGGTAATTTAGTAAACAAACTGGGGTTGACCAAAATAGCCATATCTACGACCAACATCGTATAGCCATCAGGAGTACTCTTGGCAACATAGTCAGTCCCTAAGGTACTGCTAGCGCCAGCCTTATTTTCGATGACGATCGGCTGTCCTAAGCTTGCTGAAACATTTGCTTGAATGGCGCGAATAACAATATCAGAACCACCTCCTGGGCCATAAGGGACAACAATCTTCACGGGTCGATCCGGATAAGATTGAGCATGCAGAGTCCGGCTACTAGTAGAAAAAAGTAAGCCCGCGAGATAGATGAAGCAAATAATCCTCAAATATTTGGCAGTATCTTTGCAATACGAATTCTGGCGCAAACCAGAATGACTCATAGCAACCATAATCGCGTGTTGTCTCACTTACACCTCCTAATGATGTTTTCTTCCCTCGAATTTATCACAACTTACCAGACAATTTTTAGAAGAGGGTTAGAATAAATGTTTATTAATAGATAACCTAAGGAGATTCAATATGAGTAGTGCAAACTTTGATAAAGGTCTTAAAATCCGTCGTGAAGTTTTAGGATCAGAATACGTCGATGCTTCTATCAAAAATGCAGATGACTTTACGCAAGATTTGCAAGAGTTTGTTACCGCAACTTGCTGGGGAGAAATCTGGGGCCGTCCCGGACTAGATCGTAAAACCCGCAGTTTTTTGAATTTAGCAATGCTGACTGCCCTGAATCGACCCCATGAGGTCAAATTACACGTCCGAGGCGCAATTAATAATGGCCTTACGAAAGATGAAATCAAGGAAGTCTTTTTACAAGCCGCCGTTTATTGTGGTGTACCTGCTTCGCTAGATAGCTTCAAAATTGCTAAAGAGGTGTTTAAAGAAATGGGTATCTAAAGACTTTCATTGACTAAAAAAATATTAAAAAAATGTCAATAACTCATACTCCTTTACAGCATCAGTTATTGACCATTGATCTTCTCAAAGTTTTTGCTGCTCAAGTAATCATCCTTCATCATCTCAGTCGATATGGGATCCTATCCGAGATGATCACATACTCACTCAAACAGCTTGCTAATTGGTTTGATCTGTATGGTGCAAATGCAGTCCCGATCTTTTTGGTGATTGCTGGGTATCTATCAAGCAAAAGCTTTCAGACCCATGAAAGGTTGAATAGCTTTGGTGTGGAGATCATAAATCGCTATTTAAGACTTGCGCCAAGCTTTCTAATAGTATTAATTCTTACTATCGGCGCAGCCAAAATCGCTCGGATATTTTCAGGTGAGGAATATATTGGCAATCCTGAAACATGGACACAATTTCTGGCACATCTCTTCTTGGTACACCAGATTTTTGAGGTTGAATCTATTTTTGCAGGTGCTTGGTATGTGGCAATAGACTGGCAACTATATGTCTTTTTAACCTTACTATTAACAGTGTTGGATCGATTTATTTTTCGAGTTACTGCTTTATTTGTCTGTATCATTTTTTCCTTAACGTACTTTAATCAACACAGTCAATACGACGTTTACTTTTTTTATTTCTTAGTACCCTATGGATTGGGGATTTTGGCATTTTGGGCCAGTCAAGAGCCAAATCATCGCCATCGACATTTGGCACTCACTTTTTTTACGGTAGCGAATATAGCTATTCTGATCACGACACTGTTTAATCCAAATATCAAGAACGCATTGAGTATTTGTGTTGCACTTGTATTACTCCTTTGGGGTAACCGGCAATATCAAAATTTATATTTACGCATCACACAAGTAATAGTCTGGCTTTCCCAAAGGTCATACGGTGCTTTCCTCATTCATTTTTCATTGATCCTGCTCGGAAATACTTTATTTAATCAAGTGCTCGAACAAACCCCGCTAAATGCTCTTATTGTGATACTTGGTATCTGTTTTTTAAGCTGGGCTTGCGCGCATTTACTTTATATTTGGGTTGAATTACCATCGCGTCGGCTACAGATTTTTTCAACCCAACTACTTCATCAAAACTAATGAATTAAATCTCCTATAGCCATACATTGTCTGTGTTGCGACTTGGCTACAGCATTACAGGTTAAATAACCCTGATGAGATGTTACCCCTCTTCGCAATGCATCATTTCCCTGCACTACTTGCCGTAGCCCAAAATTGGCAAGGGAACTGATGTACGGGAAAGTCGCATTAGTCAACCCAAGTGTCGATGTTCGAGGAACTGCTCCTGGCATATTTGCTACACAATAATGTACAATCCCATCAACTATAAATGTGGGTTCATCATGCGTTGTTGCGTGAGATGTCTCAAAACATCCTCCTTGATCAATGGCTACATCGACAATTACTGCCCCATCTTGCATCACACCTAAGTGCTCGCGCTTTAATAGTTGTGGCGCCGTCCCTCCAGGAATCAATACTCCCCCAATCACCACATCTACTTGAGGAAATAAACGCTCTATAGCCGCCTGGTCAGCATATGCCGTTTGTATGCGGTTACCATAAATTAAATCTAGGTCGCGTAAGCGATCCATATTTTTGTCAACAATAGTGACTTGCGCCCCCATTCCAATTGCCATTTGAAGTGCATTTTTACCGACAATGCCAGCTCCTAAAATAAGTACCCGAGCCGAATCAACACCAGGTATTCCGGCCATGAGAACGCCCTTACCATGTTGTCTTTTTTCCAAATGATGCGCTGCGGCTTGAATCGACATCCGACCAGCCACTTCACTCATTGGTGCTAAAAGGGGTAAACAACCATTCCCTAAGGAGACTGTCTCATACGCAATGGCAGTAACTCCTGTCGCTAATAAATTATTTGTCTGCTCAATATCTGGGGCTAAATGTAGGTAGGTAAATAAGATTTGCTCTGGCTGAAGCATCGCAAGCTCACTATTCTGTGGCTCTTTCACTTTAACGATCATTTGAGCCTCTTTAAAAATTTCGTCTGGCGCTTCAATGATGACTGCCCCTGCAGTTTGATAACTATCATCATCAAATCCAACCCCATTACCTGCAGTTTTCTCGACTAAAACTTGATGTCCTGAACCGACTAAATTTTTAACCTGGCTTGGTGTTAGACCAACGCGATACTCTTGGTTTTTAATTTCCTTTGGAATTCCAATAATCATGCTTGCTCCTGTTGAGAATGTTGAATACGGTTTAATCTAAACAAATAAAAAACTGAAATTAATAGCAATAGGATTGGAATTCCAACGTATATACCAACCCTCGTCTCTGATGAAAAACACATCATGACAAATACTGCCCCAATAAAACCTAAGCCTAGATAAGAGGCATACGGAAAGCCACAGCTTTTGTAACTTAACTGAGCGATTTGAAAACTGCTCAGTTTTTTTCTAAATTTCAACTGTGTTACTAAGATAGCTACCCACACTAATAAGCCAATAAACGTGACGGCTGATGTCACCCAAATAAAGGCCTTTTCGGGAACAAAATAGTTTAAGAATGCCCCAAAAATTGCTGTACTCACTGTTGCTAATATGGCTAGGATTGGAACTCCTGCCGCCGATAATTTTTTCATTCTGAATGGCGCATAACCGTTTAAAGATAGGCCATATAACAATCGACCACCACTAAATATTCCGGCATTACATGAGGACAGGGCTGCAGTAATCACGACAAAGTTCACAATCCCAGCAGCTTCTCGTAATCCCATTCTTTCAAACATAGCAACAAATGGACTACCTTGGCCACTGACCTCATTCCAAGGATAGATCGATAGAATCACAAATAAAGCACCACCATAAAACACTAAGATGCGAACAATCAGTGAGTCAATTGCAATAGGAATCGTTTTTTCGGGATTTTCTGTCTCGCCAGCAGATAAACCAATCATCTCAATACCAACATAGGCAAAAACAGCCATTTGTATCGACAATAAAAAACCTGAAATCCCAGTTGGGAAAAATCCGCCATGTTGCCATAAATTAGCAATTCCAAGGGGCACCCCGCCATTAGAAAGTCCAAAAAATATGACTGCCAAACCTATCCCAATCATGACAACAATTGCAACCACCTTAATTAAGGCAAACCAAAATTCAAACTCTCCAAACAATCGCACCGCAATAAAATTTAATCCACCCATAAAGAGCAATGAACTAATTGCCCAAAGCCACTGAGGTATGTCTGGAAACCACATACTCATATAAATTCCAACCGCAGTGACTTCTGCTATCCCAACAATCACCCAATAAAACCAATAGCCCCAACCAACTAAATAACCAGCTAAGGGGCTAATATAACTATGCGCATACTGAGCAAAAGAACCAGCAACTGGGTTATGAACAGCCATCTCACCAAGAGCTCTTAAAACGATAAAAGCCATTAAACCGGCGATTAAATAGCCTAAGAGAATTGACGGTCCAGCTTGCGCAATAGCGGTGCCAGAACCTAAAAATAAGCCCACACCGATCGTCGAGCCTAATGCCATTAAACGAATATGCCTAGCTTTTAAATGTCTCTTTAATGCATGTGGCTCTGAGGTCGAACAATTTGCTTGATCGCCGGATTCTAGTTGATGTGTTTCCACTGTTTACTCCTATATTAGTCAGGATTGACTATAGGAGTCTAAAAAAGTATGGGAATGTTGAATAGCCCCATAAAATACCAAAAATGCTAGTTTTATCGAAAAAAAAAGATAAGGGGAATTAAATTACTTGCAAATCAATACCCTTATTTTTAAAAGCCTCAAACTTCCTACAGAATAATCAGAAGTTTCCTACAAACATGTAATCCATTAAATGATCAGGGCTGGGTCACTTTATTTAAATAATCTAAAGACTGCTCTACCTGGTCAATTAAAATCAAACATAAATCATCGGCTTGTAGTTGATCTAAAGCAGTATCAATAGCTAAAAACTCACCGCGAATTTCTTGCACTTCTCGAACTTTTGTCGTGCCTTGTAAGCCTTGTTTTAAAAGTGCAATGACCTCTCCATCCGCCCGGCCTCGTTGACATTGGTCTTGATAAAGAATGACCGAATCAAAGGCCTCTCCTAAAATCTTTGTTTGCTGTCGAATATCTTCGTCTCGTCGATCACCAGCGCCACTGATGACAACATGCCGACGTTTTGCTGGCATGCAATTCGTCGCCTGAACTAAAGCCCGTATAGCATCTGGATTATGCCCATAATCAGCAATCACAGTCGCACCGCGATGTTTGAATAAATTAAATCTACCCGGCGCATTTTGCCCATCACAGACAAAATCCTTTAAAGCTAGATCAATCGCTTGCCAAGCAACCCCCAAAGACCATGCTGCAGCAACCGAACTCATGACGTTTTCGACCTGAAATCCGATCTGACCAGCCTGCGTGATCGGAATTTCTTGTAATGCAATGCGGTGCACCACCACACTCCCAACAGCGGCCGCCAAATGATCCCCATCTTTGAATATTACCCGCTTACCCTGGGCTCGATGTGCAGAAATCACCGGGTGATGTGCGTGCCCTCCAAAGAAAATCACTTCCCCTTTACAAGATTTAGCCATCTTCACTACAATCGGATCTGTTGCATTTAAAACCGCTACCCCAGTTGGGGAAACATTCCGCACGATTACACTCTTGACCTGTGCTAATTCCTCCACGGTCTCAATATAAGACATCCCTAAATGATCACCTTCACCAATATTGGTAATCACCGCCACATCACAAAAATCAAAACCTAAACCCTCACGCAAAATACCCCCGCGGGCAGTTTCAAAAACTGCTGCATCCACCTCAGGATGCATCAACACGTTGCGAGCGCTTTTTGGCCCGCTGCAATCCCCACTATCGATCCGCTCATTTTCAATATAAATACCATCCGTCGTTGTCATTCCGACCCGATGACCATGGGCTTGCAACAGATGGGCAATTAACCGTACTGTTGTCGTCTTGCCATTTGTGCCAGAAACAGTAACGACAGGTATCCTACCGTTATCGGAATTCGGAAACATCAAAGAAATAATCGCATCTCCTACCGGCCTAGTTTTCCCATACGATGGGTTTAAGTGCATTCTTAATCCAGGAGCCGCATTGACTTCCACCACCCCGCCACCTTGATCCTCAAAAGGTCTATAAATATCTTCGCAGACGACATCCACACCACAAATATCTAAACCAACCATCTTGGCAGCTGTTACCGCGCTAGCAGCTAGATCGGGATGCACATCCTCTGTCACATCAGTCGCACTGCCGCCGGTGCTGAGATTCGCATTATTTCGAAGGACTACCCGCGCACCTTGAATTGGAATCGAGTCAATAGTCAAATTCTGTTTTACTAAAGTCGCTAGCGCTATTTCATCAGCCGAATTTTAGTCAGTGCCGTGGCATGCCCATCACCACGTAAAGGATCTAAATTGATTTGATCGACTAAGTCCTTGATAGAATGCACCCCATCACCAATCACCTGCGGGGGATCTCTCCTAGCAGCTGCGACTAAGGCATCGCCAACTACTAGTAGTCGAAAATCTTGCCCTGGCATATATCTTTCAACAATCACTTTAGAGCCATATTGTTGGGCCACAATAAAAGCCATCCGAACTTGCTCTTCTAAATGAATATTGACAGCTACTCCTTTACCCTGATTACCATCCTTAGGTTTGACAACGACCGATTTCCCTAGGCTTTGCGCAACCCTCCAAGCATCGTCAGGATTATCTACCACCTGCCCCATGGGCACAGATACGCCAGCCGCATGCAGTAATTCTTTGGTTAATTCTTTATCTTGTGCAATTGATTCTGCAATAGCGCTAGTATCACTGGTTTCAGCTGCCTGTATCCGTTTTTGTTTACTACCCCACCCAAACTGCACCATACTCCCTTGGGTTAATCGGCGATATGGAATATTTTTTTCGACAGCGGCTTGCACAATAGAACCAGTGCTTGGGCCCAAACGAACATCTTCATCGATATTGACCAACTCCTTGAGAGCACTTTCTAAATCGAAAGATATATCCTGCAACGCCGCTGTGATTAATTCGGTTGCGAAATGAAAGGCTCTTCGACCAACAACTTCCTCACTATATTCAACGATGACTTGATAAATCCCCTCTTCATTCGTTTTTACCGTCCGACTAAATGTCACCGGGCACCCAGCTTGCGCCTGTAAACCCAAAACGACATGCTCCAACACATGCGCGATAGAGATTAACTCGTTATAACTACCAACTCGCATTAAACGAAGTTGAGGAAATAGTGCCCGTAAACGCGTCTCAAAATTTTCGATTCCCTCAATACTGTATTCATTTGGCGTACAAAAAATAATTGCCTCAATCGCCGTATGTCGACTCCACAAGTTCGGGCCGCGCAAAGCGCGTATTCGTCTTGCTTCCAATTAAGCCTCCACCTCTTCTTGAGCAAATGAATTCACCCCAACCTCAATTGTCGACATCGGTAAATGTGATGCCCAAGCAGCTCCCACCCCAGCCATCAAATTCAACAAGCGATTCGTATTTTGCTGGTCTTTTAAATACCTTGAATTTTGCAAATCAAATCGCTCTAACTCCTGTGAACCTTGCATCAAAAGGATACTGTTATCCTTGACCTGAACCGACTTACCGTTTTTTTGAATATGCTCTATGACGAATGGACTAGACAACTCTAGCCCGTAAAAAATGGTTTCTGCGCCTGGATTGATCTCGGCCATCTCTACGACTAATTCATCCTCACCGTTAAGAATCGCAACCCCAAGCCCTGGTAGCAAAACATCAACCTGCGACCTATAGACAGAAAAAAGTTGGCGGACCTCAGTGATCGAGTCCTCAGGAAATAAAATGGTCTGATCAACATTCGTAACAATGCTAATTTGACATAAGTCATATGACATACCCTCATTGATAATACTTTTTCCAGTAGTTTCTAAGACTGCCGCGCTCACCATTGGACTTAATAAAATACGTTTACCAATATCCCATTCTGAGGTTCTAGAGGCCTCCACCATTCTTTGATTTAAAAATAAGCCCCTTTTACAGGATAGTCCAACATAGTGGTTGGCCAGGTTAAAAAAGTAAGCGCAGATTTGTGCAACTTCATCAGCTCCCCGACTACCACTGACCCCGATGATAGGAATACGCCCATTATCTTCTTGCGGAAATAAATGTCGAATGATCGCTTCACCAACTTCTCTAGGCTTACCCTTAGCCGGCTTTAAATGCATTAATAAACCAGGGCCAGCATTTACTTCAACAATCGCAGCCCCCTGCTCCTCGAGCGGTCTAGATATATCCATTGCAACCAAATCAACACCCGCAATGTCTAACCCAACTACTTTTGCAGCCAAAACAACCCGCTTAGCAACCGAAGGATGCACTAAGTCTGTTACATCAAAAGCTACATTACCATTACGCTGAATTAAAACTTCATGATTGAACGCCGGAATACTGCTTGGCTCAAAACCTTGCCCCTTCAGTTCTAGTAAGGCAATTGAATCAATCCGAACAGGATTTAATGGGTAATCCTCTGTAGTACCTCGTCTTGGGTCAGAGTTAATTTGAATCTCAATTAATTCTAAAATAGTATGTTGGCCGTCACCCTTTACTCGGCAAGCCTCACCCTTCGCAGCTGCCACTAAGTGATCGCCAACTACTAATAAACGGTGCTCGTCTCCTAAAATAAACTTTTCAACTAGAACGCCACTTCCTTCATTTTTAGCTATTTCGTAGGCCGCTAAAATTTCATCTTGGAATTGTAAGTTTGTAAACACTCCGCGACCATGATTGCCATCTTGCGGCTTGACCACAACTGGTAAGCCGATTTCATGAGCAACTTCCCAGGCCTGCAGCCCACTCTCAACCAACTGTCCTTCAGGTACAGGAAGTCCAACCGACGCTAAGAGCGTTTTTGTTAAGTCCTTATCCCGTGAAATAGTCTCAGCAATGGCGCTGGTTTGTGATGTTTCTGCAGTCCAGATCCGTTTTTGACGAGCGCCATAACCCAATTGCACCAAGTTACCCTTGGATAAACGAATCATCGGAATCGATTGTTGATGGCCCGCCTGCACAATACAACTCGTACTTGGCCCCAAACATAAGTCATCAATCATTTCTCGCAAATTATCTATGACTGGCTTTAAATCAAAAGGCTGATCCTGGATGAGAGCTAGCAACAACCCTTTGGCATCTTCGATCGCTTGCTGCGTTACCTGCACATGCGGTGAGGCCACAATCAACTTATAAATTCCTCGATCATTTGTTTCCCGCGCCCGACCAAAACCTCCTTCAAAACCGGCTAAGCCCTGTAACTCAAGTGTCAGGTGTTCCATGATGTGAACAGGCCAAGTTCCCTCTTCCACCCGCTTCAAAAATCCACCACGCTCCTCATAACTACAACGATGTTCAATTAAAGAGGGCATGGCCTGCACGAGCCGATCATAAAAACCAGGAATCTTATCTGAAGGATAGTCTTCTAAATCGCCAATATCTATCCAAGCCTCTACAACTTCGACCCAACACCACATGTTCGGCCCCCGAATATGCTTCATTTGAAGTATTTTGATAGTTTTATCTAAAAGTTGGGACATTTTGTGACGATTTAGCGCAGAAGTTGAAAAGTGAAATTGGCCAGAAATATGAAATCATAGGAGTAATAACTACTTAACTCTTTTTAATTAAAAAAGTTGACAAATATATCAATCTGAAAGGGCGTTAATTTGCCCGAATCGACGGCCTTTTTAAAGCATCTGAGATGAATTAGGAGAAGTTGGTAGGTCTGCACTATACTTTTTCGATGAAACTCTTTCAAGCCAAATGATCTCTACTATACAGCTCCCCCAACGCTGGCAATCAAATCCTGCAGTGCAAGCATTGTGTAAAACGCATGAATCCACATTATCAACTTGGGTTGAAATCGATTTAAACCAACGACTCCACTTCGCAAAATCACTCCTCATCCTCTCTGAAAAGACCTCCCATGATTTTGCACGCATCGATCAAATTCATGAGTCCGGCCATCTAGAGGGTACTTGGCAGATCCCCCCTGGAGCTTATTTCCAACATTCTGATCATGCCGGTGTTGGGCACCTTACAATAATGAGCCCACAAGGCCGTATTCAAGCTTGGCATCACACCCTTGCTCTAAACCCCTCAATTACCCAATTTAAGGAAAACTGTACAGTTCTGCTATCTCAACTTGACTTGAGTATTCGACTCGACTTTGAAAAAATTGGGCCACACCTTACCTGCCAAATTTGTCAAAACCCTATTGCCCAAGACCAAGAAAAATGCCTGTATTGTGATCCCGAAACAGAAATCCCCCCATCGACCCTTACCCTCTTTAAGCTTTGGAGATTTGCCAAGCCGTATAAAAAGGAATTAATCCTCGGTTTTATCCTAACCCTCCTCTCTACTGGCGCGACCTTAGTGCCGCCGTATATCACCATGCCACTCATGGATGATGTGCTCATTCCTTTTCAAAAAACCCAAGTCATGGACTTTGAACTAGCAGGTATCTACCTTGCGGGTCTACTCCTTGCCGCATCCTGTGCCTGGGGACTTGGCTGGTGGAAAACATATATCTTGGCACTGGTTAGTGAACGGATAGGTATGGAGCTTCGCACCAAAACATTTCAACACCTCTTGCATCTATCACTAGAGTATTTCGGGGCGAAAAGAACTGGTGACCTAATGACTCGAATAGGCAATGAAACAGACCGGATCTGTATTTTCTTGTCGTTACATCTATTGGATTTTTTTACTGATATGCTCATGCTCTTGATGACCGCAGTCATTCTCATTAGTATTGATCCACTCCTAGCTGCCGTTACCCTCCTGCCTCTGCCATTCATCGCTTGGATGATTCATTTTGTCCGTGACAAATTGCGCTTTGGCTTTGAAAAAGTCGACCGTAACTGGTCTGAGGTCAATAATGTTCTATCCGATACAATCCCCGGAATTCGCGTAGTTAAAGCCTTTGCCCAAGAGGACCGTGAAAACAACCGCTTTATTCTAGCCAACCAACGTAATCTGGAAGTCAATGATCGTGTCAATCGAATTTGGTCCTCATTCGCCCCAACCGTCACTCTTTTGACAGAGGTTGGACTTTTAGTCGTTTGGGCCTTTGGGATCTATCAAGTTGCGCATGACACAATAACCGTTGGTGTACTAACGGCTTTTTTAGCTTATATCAGTCGGTTTTATGGGCGGATGGACTCGATGAGTCGGATCGTCTCACATACCCAAAAAGCGGCCGCGGGAGCTAAACGGATCTTCGATATCTTAGACCACCAATCCAGTGTGCCAGATACTCCAAACCCAACGCCAATGACCCAACCCGTGCGCGGAAAAATTGAGCTGAGTCAAGTTGGTTTTCGCTATGGCAACCGCGCTGTCACGAAAAATATAACGCTCAGTATCGCACCCGGCGAAATGATTGGCCTTGTTGGCCATAGTGGATCGGGGAAAAGTACCTTGGTGAACCTGATTTGCCGCTTCTACGATGTCAGCGATGGCTCAGTCAAAATCGATGGCGTGGATGTCAGATCGATTGCTATCTCCGAGCTTCGCCAACAATTTGGAATGGTCCTCCAAGAACCCTTTTTATTTTTTGGCACGATTGCGGATAATATCGCCTATGGCAAACCGACTGCGACCAAGGAAGAAGTTATCCAAGCAGCAAAAGCCGCTAATGCCCACGAGTTTATCCTTCGCCTCCCACTCGGCTATGACTCTCTAGTGGGTGAGCGCGGACAGTCATTATCGGGTGGAGAAAGACAGCGCATCTCCATCGCTAGAGCCCTACTCATTGATCCTAAAATCTTAATCCTTGACGAAGCCACCTCCTCAGTCGATACAACTACCGAAAAAGAAATTCAAAAAGCCCTCGACAATTTAGTGCAAGGTAGAACCACCTTAGCCATTGCACATCGCTTGTCAACGCTGAGAAAAGCAGACCGACTCATCGTATTAGATAAAGGCGAAATCGTGGAAGTTGGCAATCATGACGAGTTAATGAGCGCACAAGGAGCATACTATCAACTCTACCAAGCCCAAGCAAGGCATGCCGCAGAAATTGCACAAGCGATTTAATGAGACCTCATGATGATCAATTTCAACCTCACAAAAGACCAATTTGGCGCAATTAGCTTGATCGATGCACAGGGCATTGTCCATCCAAATATCCGAATCATTCGGGCTTTTCCAATCAGCAATCCATCGCATGGGTTTGCAATTGTCGATCACAATGGCCATGAGCTTGTCTGGTTAAACGATCTGAGTCAACTCCCAGATAGCCTCAAAGAGTTAATCCAAACTGAGTTATCTTTTTTTGAGTTCATCCCAGAAATTGAAAAAATAGTACATCTCAATACCTTTGCGCTACCAAGTATTTGGGACGTGCATACCAATCGCGGTAAAACTCGCCTAAAGCTTAAATCTGAACAAGATATTCGCCGGGTCAGTGAAGAGGATTTATTAATCACCGATGCCAATGGTATCCAATATTTAATTCGAAATAAAAAAAATCTCGATAAGTTTAGTAAAAAAATCTTAGACCGATTTATGTGATCGCATAATTTGATTCATGAGTTCTGCCGCCGCTACAAAGCCAAAACTAGCCGTTACAGTCACTGCCGAGCCATAACCCGCGCAGGATAATCCGCCCTGTGAGCGACTCATCCTAGATTCTCCAGAATAAACGACTCGCACCCGCATCCGCCTTTTAGGGTCAGACTCAAAGCCATATGATTTTCTTAAAATCCCACGAATTTTTGACAGAATAGGATCATGCGTAGTCTTTGATAAGTCATCGATACTAATTTGAGTGGGATCAAGCTTTCCACCTGCAGCGCCACTCATTACAAAGGCGATATTTTGTCTGACGCACCAAACCGCCATCGCCACCTTACTCAATAAGTCATCTGTCGCATCAAGGACAGCCATACCCGGCAAAATATACTGCCCAACATTGTCAGGTTTGATAAAGTGGTCTAACTGATGAACCTTCAAATCAGGGTTTATAGCTAAAAGTCGATCTGCCATCGCTGCCACTTTCGATTTACCAAAATCACCCTCAATGGCATGCAGTTGACGATTAACGTTACTCATAGAAATATGGTCATAATCCATCAGGGTGATCTCACCAACTGCACTTCTAACCAGTGCCTCGGCCGCCCAAGAGCCAACCCCGCCCAAACCAACCACTAAAACATGGGCCGTTTGTAAGGCTGCAAAACCGTCTTCACCAAATAGCCGAGCTACTCCCCCTAAGCGACGTTGATTCGGGTCGACCCCGACCAAAGAGTCTATTGGTTGCTCTAGAACACTTTTCGAATGATTCATGACTCGCTATACTCTATCAATGACTAATTTAGCTGATTTAAGAAAAACCTACTCGCAAGGCAGCTTATCTGAAGAAGATATTGCCCAAAACCCTATACTGCAATTTCAAAGCTGGTTTGAGCAAGCCTCTGCAGCAAAATGCCCTGAACCACACGCGATGACCTTAGCCACCATCTCACCAAATGGCCTACCTAGCGCTAGGATTGTACTTCTAAAAGGGATCACGGAAGACTCCTTTATATTTTATACAAACTACACCAGCCAAAAAGGTCATGAGATTGCCAGCAATCCAAATGTGGCACTTTTATTTTTCTGGCATGAACTTGAGCGGCAAGTTCGAATTGAGGGTATCGCCTCCCAATTAGATTCCTCTCGGAGTGATGCCTACTTCCACTCTAGACCGATCGAATCCAGAATTGGCGCTTGGGCCTCGCCACAAAGTCAAGTCATTCCGAACCGTGATTTTTTGGTTACTCAAGAAGATCAGTTCAAAGAACTTTATGGGAACAACCCGCCTCGACCACCCCACTGGGGAGGTTACGAAGTCAAAGCTAATAAAATAGAGTTTTGGCAAGGTCGGCCATCGCGCTTGCATGACCGCATAGCCTTTTCTCTCCATGAGAACAGTTGGCACATGAGCCGTCTGGCCCCCTAGGAAAAATCCTGCAATTACCTCTTAGCGCCATGTTGGCTTATTTATTTTTTTGGAGTTGCGTAAAGGTTTTTCTAAATTTTTCTACCTTCGGAGCTACTACCCCAATGCAATAACCTTGGTGCGGGTGGGCTGCAAAGTAATTCTGATGATAATGCTCTGCCGCATAAAAAATGGGAGCCATCTTTATTTCTGTCACAATGGGCTCTCGATATACGCCTTGAAGAGCTAGTTCTTGAACAATCTGCGACGACTCCTTCATTTGATCATCATCCTCGCAATAAATGACCGAACGATACTGTGATCCAATATCATGCCCCTGCCGATTTAAAGTGGTCGGATCATGAATCACAAAAAAAACCTCTAAGATTTGTCGAAAAGAAATCTCCTCAGGATTAAAATAGATTTGTACTACTTCGGCATGCCCAGTGATGCCACGACAAACACTTTCATAATCAGGATTTAAAACATGGCCACCAGCGTATCCGCAAACCACTCGATGAATGCCTACCAATTCTTGATAAACAGCGTCTAAACACCAAAAGCAACCACCACCAAGCGTGGCTAACTGTTTAGATCCCAACATATTATTCGATTGACTCATTGAATTTACCTAGTAATTTATGAACACATTATTTTTCGACTTTGAACAATTAAAGCAAGCTTACTGGAACGAACCACGACCATCTTTGGCAGCCAGAAAAGATCGTATTTACGCATAGTTACTATGCTAAATGAAAATGAAGAAAATATCTGCAAAGTGATTCAAGCTGATTTTGGCTTCCGTAACATCATTGAAACACAATTAGCTGAATTGACTACGATTAGGCAAGCCGCAAATCTGGCTGTAAAAAATTTAGAAATATGGACTAAACCAGTCCCCATTAAAACACCGATACACCTGTGGCCTAGTAGGAGTGAGTTATTACCCGAACCAAAAGGAATTGTGGGGATTATGAGCCCTTGGAACTATCCTCTGAGTCTTGCACTCAGCCCAGCGATTGCCGCTATTGCTGCTGGAAATCAAGTCTGGCTTAAGCCGTCTGAACGCTCCCCAAGAACTTCTGGCTATCTTGCCAAGCTCATTGCACAGTATTTCAACCCCATCGAAATATCCATTATTACTGGCAATCAGCAAGTAGCTCAAGCCTTTGCAGATCTACCATTTGATCATTTGTTTTTTACTGGTAGTACCCGTGTCGGTCAATTAGTTGCCCAGGCTGCAGCGGCTAATTTAACACCAGTAACCCTAGAATTGGGTGGCAAGTCCCCAGCCATCATCGACCAAAGTGCCGCTCTTGACGATACCGCTCGTCGTATTATTTATGGAAAATTTTTCAATGCCGGACAAACGTGTATTGCGCCAGACTATCTATTAGTGCCAAGAAATCAAGAAAAGTCTCTTATCGAAGCGCTGAAGAAGTCTTTACAAATCATGTATCCCTCTGGCAGTGGACTCACCCACCCGATCGACGCCCTGCAACTTGATCGTTGGCAAAACCTATTAACTGATGCATCTCAAAGTGGTGGGCAAGTGGTCCATTTATATGACACCACCCCGATTGATTATCCCTTTATGCCGAGTTTAGTGTTAAACCCCCCTAGCAAAGCACGCGTCACAACCCAAGAAATTTTTGGCCCGATTCTGCCAATCATCTGCTATGACTCCATGTCCGAAGCGATTGACTGGATTAATCATTTACCAACCCCGCTGGCCCTGTACTGGTTTGGAAATAACGCTAAACTGCGCGCTGAAGTTCTCGAAAAAACTCAATCCGGAGGTGTTACTTGTAACGATACCTTGTTACATTACAGTAATCCAAACCTCCCCTTCGGAGGATTGGGGGCAAGTGGCATGGGCTCGAATCATGGTAAACATGGTTTTGATACATTCAGCCACTTCAAGCCAGTTCTCAGCATGCGTGGTTTTTTGGGTATTCGGGCTTTAGGGGGGACTCGATTAGCGCATCCGCCCTATGGTAAAAGGATTCAACGCCTCATGAAGATCCTCAAAACTTCAAAAATTTAACATATTTCAAATATTTATCAAAATATTAGGGACAACCCTAATATTTTCGTGCATAATTTGAATTGTAGTAATTTTCATCGTCCCCAGCACCCTGACGCATATTAATTCTTTTAGGTTTAAACCTTTAGATTTGTCTGTAAGTCTTCAAGACGTAGCCGTAACAAGAGTCATGTCTTGTTCGCCTAAAACAAAGATGTATTTGTTTTAGAGCCTACTCCAAATGTTGATGGTCGATGCCTTTTGACCACGTGCATCATGCCTAAATTATGCTGATGCCAACTTTGGAGACCCCCTAAACGGGGTGTGAATAGATATGTCCGTTACATTTAAAGAACTTCTTTTAGCTGAACCCCTTTTACAAGCAGTTGAGGCCTTAGGCTTTACCTTTGCTACCCCCGTCCAAGAACAAGTCATTCCAACTGCGATTTCTGGCGGCGATCTAATGGTTAGTAGTCAAACCGGTAGCGGAAAAACTGCCGCGTTCTTATTGCCTCTACTCAATCAAATCATCGCCAGTAATCCAACTGGTAAGCCTATCCCGGGACGAGCTGAACCAGTAGTCTTAATTCTTTGTCCAACGCGCGAGTTAGCTCAGCAAGTTGCTGCGGATGCAATCGATTTAGTGAAATTTTGTCGAGGTATCCGAGTAGCTACCATCATGGGTGGTATGCCTTATGGTAAACAAATCGCTCAAATAAAAGGCGCGCAACTCGTTGTGGCAACTCCTGGACGACTTCTTGACCTGAATGACAGTCGAGCAATTCGACTGGATAAGGTGCAACATTTAGTCGTCGATGAGGCAGATCGTATGCTCGACCTCGGCTTTGCTGATGATTTAGAGGCAATCCATCGGCGTTGCGAAACCTTGCAACAAACCCTCATGTTTTCAGCAACCTTCGCTCCGCGAATTATGGAGTTAGCGCATGAACTAGTCAATAATCCTACGCGTATTGAATTAGCGCACGCCGGTGATGTCCACGCGAGTATTACTCAAACGATGCACTGGGCAGATAGCGTGGCGCACAAACATAAAATCCTGCGTCACTGGTTGGCCGATCCAACACTAGATCAAGCTGTTATTTTTGCAAGTACTCAAGTTGAAAGCGAAGATATCGCTGAAAACCTACGAGCTGATGGTTATGCTGCTAGCGCGCTCCACGGCGCAATGCCCCAGGCAGTTCGTAATCGTCGACTGGATTCTTTACGTAAAGGTGTAACTAAAATCTTAGTAGCAACCGATGTTGCTGCTCGCGGAATCGATGTTCCAACCATCAGCCATGTCATTAATTTTGGCCTCCCAATGAAGCCAGAAGATTATACCCACCGCATCGGACGTACCGGTCGCGCAGGTCGAAACGGCACAGCAATCACGATTGCCCAGCATAGTGAACGTATCAAAATTCGAGCAATCGAGCGCTTCATTCAGCAAACTCTTGCAGCCTCTGTGATTCCAGGCTTAGAGCCACAAAAAAAACCCGAGACCTCAAGCCACTCACGTTCAGGACCGCGCTCCGCTAACCGCAATGGTGGCGGTGGCGGTGGTCGTGGCCGGACGCCAAACCGCTCAGCATTTGCTGGGAGCGGCTTTGGTGGTGGCGAAAAAAGGGCGCCCAGCGACGAATCGAAAGGCAATAAATATGGCAAAGGTCAGCGCAGCGAAGATCGAAAGACCGAACCCAAGACCTATGTTCCAACGAAAACTCCAGCAAAACCATTTGGTGACTTTGTTGCCAAGCCTGGCAATGCCGGCACCAAGCCAGAAGAGCGCTTTGCAGGCTCGCGAAGTAATCATGCCCCTAGTCGGGAAAGAAGTGGTAAATCATTTGGAAAACCAGCGTTTAAAGGCCGTTAATGAAACAGCCTAGCTAGCCTTTGTAGTAAAAAAGCGTAGTGCATTTTTTCGGTGCTCTGCGCTTTTTTCATCATCCTCAAGTTCTTCATATATTTGTACAAAGGATAGATGAGCTTGTAGAAGCATTTTTTGATCTGCTCTGGGCGAGTCTAGAACACGCTGCAAACTCGCAATCGCTTTACCCCATAACTGTTGCTCCACACTCAGTAAACCCAGCGCTAAATGGAGCGCTGGCTGCGCAGGGTCGTGGAGTAACCACTGCTCTACGCGGTGGATTAATGCTAAAGCTAAGACGGTTGAATGGGCTTTTTTATCAGCGCACCTGAAGTACAGCATCACTAGCGCAAAACTGGGCTCGTTCGGGATCACTTTTTCCAGAATCTGTTTAGCTTTTTGATGCTCGCCTACACGTATAAATCCCTCTGCAAATAACCGAACCCAATGGGGATCGACTTGATCCTGCTCACCAAATTCTTGCCACTCTTGCAAGAGCCGATCCTTGGAAATATTTTTACTTTTGATCCACTGGGTTAGCCCCTCCTGAATTCTCGCTTGACCTACTAGCGCTGGTAAAAATTGTCTTTTAACTAAACTGTTAGCAAGGCGCACAACCTCAGGCCAGTTTTCTAATCTGCGATGGGCTAATAAGGCAATGCGCTGCACAATAAATTGTCTAGCGCCACCACCTTGTAATTGCGCAATCGTGGCTAAAGCCGCTTCAGGGTTTCGATCCTCTACTTGCATCTGTGCAAGCATCACTAACTTAGCCTGCTGGTGCGCAAAGCCAGTGATTTTTTCAAGTTCAGCGTCCCGCTGAGCCGTTTGATTGAGCTGATGATAAGCCTGCGCTGCAATCATTCGACCATATTCTGCAGTTTCAGAAAACTGCGTAACAACATGCACTGACTTTAAAGCTTTTAAAAAACGCCCAGCAAATAAATGGTCTATAGCAACTGCTAGTTCACGACTCGCTCTCATTGCCCGCTGTTGGGCACGATATTGTTCGGCCCGCACTGGCAGGTTAAAGATACTACTCAAAAAATTAAAAAGAATGAAACAGCCCAAAAAGGCAACAAAGAGCAAAATAATAAATAAATTCATACTCAAGTCAATTCGATATAAATTCCAATACATCGTAATGTGACCCTGATTATTATCTAAAATCCAAGCAGCTAATACCGCTCCAACTGATAACAAAATTAACCAAATAACTAAACGCATTATTTCTTCTCTTTTGGTAAATTCAAATCAGGCGACAGCGCCTCAGGTAATTTGTCTAAATTATTCTTGATCTCGTCAAGGCTACTAATAAATTGTTTTACAGATGGTTGTTGGACGGCAAAATGATTGACTACAACCCGACGAATTTCGACTAATTCGCGTTGGGTATCGCGCACCAAACCATTTAATAAAAGTTGCCGAGCAGCTAGTAGACGAATCTTCAACTCACTTCTTAAAATATGTTGCTCATCACCCGTCATCGCTAGTTGATCAATCGACGTGTCCATTACTTGAATCATCACCACCTGCTGAAAAAAATCTTTCAAAGGTACCCAAACATGCTGGAGCATCTGCCCCCACCAGCGCATCTCGGCATTTCCGCTACCCTTGGCTTGCCCTTCCTTTGAGGTTGCGACAGGTTGTATGAGTGATTTTTTCGCTTGCGGCTCTAATGGATTAGCACTGAGTAAATGCACCTCTGATAATAAGCTAGTTAACTGCTGAAAGGCTTCTATACTCGCCTTGAACTCCACGGGTGAGTGCATCATGACATCGGCTTGATTTGGATCAATGGATCGCCCTAAAATCTGATTAAAACTACCGATTTGTCGATCGTTTTTTAAGGCTGTCACTTCTAATAATTGCACTTTTTTCGTCACCTCGTATAGGTAAAAACCTAAATACGCAACTAGGCAACCCAAAACAATGACCAGCACCATCAGGAGAAACGAAATTTTTGAACTCGGTAAAATGCTGTTATTGGATATGTTGGCTTCACGCATAGACTTGGACTTTATGACAGATTCTAATTCGGTTTTTATTGGCAGAGGTAGTGATTCATCAAGTCAGGCTATCATAACGCTCGCTGGACTACTTTTGCGACATATTTTGCAATCGATTCATCCCCAGGTGTGAACTCCTCAACCCTAGAAAAACCAATTGCCTGGGCCGCTTGGCCAATCCGGTAATGGGTCACTAAAGCTAGGGAGGCATGCAGCCAGGTCTTTGATATCCCTAAACGGTCAATACCCTGCCCTAAAAATTGGCAAGCTTGTGAGGAGCTTAAAATCCAAATAGGCGCCTGCTCTAACTGACAAAATTGCTCCTCATATAAAAGTTGCATGGCACCCCATAATGGATCACTTTCTGGTAAACCCTGCCTTTGATAGACTGAAAATTCATCGACTAGCGCCCCCGCCTCAGATAGCCGTTGTGCTAATAAAGCCCGGCCACCATCGCCATGTATCATCACCACCTGTTGTCCTTGCCAACTCTCATTAAAAGGCTTTAGGGTCTCCCACAGACCCTCAGAATCCCATTTATCAGGATTGGTAGGCTTGATCAAGGTTTTGGGTACCAAGCGTGAACCATCGATCGTTTGCTCACTGCCGCCACCAATCACCGCCACATTGAGCCCAATTGGCCAAGCATAACCAAACTGAGCTAATAGTTGATCACATGTCAAAAAAGCGTTTGGACTAGCAAAAGTCAATAAATCTGCGTGCCTGAGCGATCGTTCTATTGCTTGCGCTAATTCTGCCGAACGATAAGGCACAATCTCGAGTAAAGGCAGGCCTAAAACGGGTAAAGTCAGACCTGATTTCAGCCGACTCAACTCTTGCCCTATGGCCTGCTTGAGCGCTTCTAATTGCGCTCGTGGGCGTGTGACAATGATCGCGGAATATTCTCTCACTCAGGCTGTCCAAGAGACTGAATGAGCTCCTTAGCACCCTTGGCAATCAAATCATCGGCAATGAGATCTCCTAAAAAAATTGCCTGAGCCGAACTAGTAACCGTCTTTGTCAAGCTAGACTCAATCATTTCTCTACCATCAATGCTTGCAACCAACGCTTTTAAATACAATTCTTGGTCATTGTGCCAGCGCCCATAGGCGGCAATCGGAATCTCACAAGACCCCCCCAGTCTTCTGGAAACTTGCCGCTCAGCGCTGACTTGCCAGGTCGCTAGGTCATCAACTAAGGGGCGCAACCACGCAGCTATTTGCACTTGATCGGATCGGATTTCGATTCCTAATGCCCCCTGCCCAGCGGCCGGCAAAGATTCTTCCGGAGTAATCAGGGATTTCATCCGAGCCGTGAGGCCTAACCTGGTTAAACCAGCAGCCGCCAAAATCATCGCATCAAACTCGCCGCGGTCTAACTTGGCTAAACGTGTGTCTAAATTACCACGTAATGGCGAAATAATTAAATGTGGGTAGGCTTTTCGTATCTGCGACTCACGCCTTAAGCTCGAAGTCCCTACGACAGCCCCAGAGGGCATCTGGGCAAGAGAATCGTAGTGGTTGGATACAAATGCATCCCGAGGGTCGGCACGCTCTAAAATAGCCGCCAAACTAAAGCCCTCCGGCATATCCATGGGCACGTCTTTTAAAGAATGTACGGCTAAATCTGCATGCCCATCTTGCAAGGCTGTTTCTAACTCTTTGATAAATAAACCTTTTCCACCTATTTTAGACAAACTTCTGTCTAATATTTGATCGCCCCGTGTGGTCATCCCCAAAATACGAATCTCACATTGCGGATAAAGCGTTTGCAATAGGGCTTGCACGTGTTTTGCCTGCCACATGGCTAAGCGACTTTCACGAGAAGCGATGACTAACCGCTCCGGGGGCAATATACTAGTAATCATGTCATCTTCCAAACATTCACTCGATAATAAAACACAGGCCTGGTCAGCGCGCTTCTCCGAACCGGTTTCTGAACTCGTCCAACGGTATACAGCCTCGATTAACTTTGATTATCGCCTAGCAGAGGTGGATATCCAAAGTTCATTAGTTCATGCTCAAATGCTATCCGAACAGGGCATTATTAGCCAGATAGACTTTGCACAAATTAACTCTGGCCTACAACAAATATTACAAGAAATACAACAGGGCCATTTTACTTGGCAATTAAATTTAGAAGACGTGCATTTAAATATTGAAGCGCGCTTGACAAGTCTGATTGGCGATGCAGGTAAGAGATTGCATACCGCTCGGTCCCGCAATGATCAAGTGGCGACAGACATTCGTTTGTGGCTAAGAAATGCCATTGACGAAATCCTCAGTCAACTGACCACCCTCAGACGAAGTTTTTGCGACCTAGCAGAAAAACATGCCCATACCATCATGCCTGGCTTTACCCATTTACAAGTGGCGCAACCGATTACGGTTGGACATCACTTGATGGCCTATGTTGAAATGCTGCACCGGGATGCAACCCGCTTCCAAGATTGTCGAGTGCGACTAAACCAGTTACCACTTGGTTCTGCTGCCCTAGCGGGCACCAGTTATCCAATTAATCGGGAACGTGTTGCGCAACTATTGGGTTTTGACGGGGTTTGTCAAAACTCTCTCGATGCAGTCTCAGACAGAGATTTTGCAATCGAATTTTGTGCCGCCAGCGCCATTGTGATGACCCATATATCTCGATTTTCTGAGGAATTGATCTTATGGATGAGCCCACAATTTGGTTTTGTCAATTTGCCAGATCGATTTTGTACCGGTAGTTCAATCATGCCGCAAAAGAAAAACCCCGACGTGCCTGAACTGGCAAGAGGTAAAACTGGGCGAGTAAATGGTAATTTGATCAGCTTACTTACTCTCATGAAAGGCCAAGTACTCGCCTACAACAAAGACAACCAAGAGGATAAAGAACCATTATTTGATTCGGCGAGCACTGTCATTGATACACTTCGTATCTTTGCCGACCTAGTTGTCCATCTCGAGTTTAAAGAAGCCAACCTTTTGGCAGCAGTCAAACAAGGTTTTGCTACGGCAACGGATCTAGCTGATTATTTAGTCAAAAAAGGCATGCCTTTTAGAGATGCGCATGAGGCTGTTGCCAATGCTGTAAAAGTCTGCGCTTCCAAAGGAGTCGACTTAGCAGAATTAAACTTAGTTGAATTGCGCCTCGCCTGCGCACTCAGTAATCCCGACATGATTGGGAGTGATATTACCGCAGTGCTCACATTGCAAGGCTCCGTCAACTCGAGAAATCACGTTGGTGGGACGGCACCTGAACGGGTTTTAGCCGCGATTACACAAGCAAGAAGTCTTTTAAAGGACTAGCCAGCCTCAAACTCCACCCTCGTCTGCACCCCGCACGCAATCGACGAAGTAAGTTTTACGACCGTGTTGCTCTGCTTTAACTAGGCCGTGAATATCTGTTTCAAAACCAGCAAACTTTTCATTAAAGTCACGCGCAAATTGGAGATAGTCCACAATTCGTTGATTAAATCGCTCGCCTGGAATCAGTAAAGGAATACCTGGTGGATAAGGCGTAACTAACATCGCTGTAATCCGGCCCTCTAAATCATCAATCGAAACGCGCTCAATATCTCTGTGTGCCATTTTGGCAAAAGCTTCTGAGGGTGGCATAGCAGGAATCATGTCAGATAAATACATCTCTGTAGTCATACGAGCCACATCGTGCTCACGATAAAACGCATGAATTTTATTGGCGATATCTTTTAAACCAATCCGCTCATACTGCGGATACTTCGCCGCGAACTCAGGTAAAACTCTCCACAAAGGCATATTCTTGTCATAATGATCCTTGAACTGCTGCAACTCTGCAACGAGCGTATTCCAGCGACCTTTGGTAATGCCAATCGTAAACATAATGAAAAAAGAATAAAGCCCAGTCTTCTCGACAATCACCCCATGCTCGGCTAAATACTTGGTGACAATACTCGCAGGAATACCCTCTTCACCAAAATTTCCAGCAATATCAATCCCAGGTGTGACGATCGTAGCCTTAATTGGATCCAACATATTAAAACCATCGGCTAGTTTTCCAAAATTATGCCAACTATCCTCAGACCTAAGCATCCAATCAGACTGCTCCAAGCCCTCATCTGCAAACGAATCAGGACCCCAAACTTTAAACCACCATTCGTCCCCATACTCCTCGTCAACCTTGAGCATTGCCCTTCTAAAATCCAGCGCCTCCGCAATCGATTCCTCAACTAGGGCAGTGCCACCTGGTGGCTCCATCATCGCCGCCGCCACGTCGCAAGAGGCAATAATGGCATATTGCGGACTCGTCGAGGTATGCATTAAATACGACTCGTTAAAACAGGTTGGATCTAATTTTCTATCCTCGGAGTCCTGAACTAAGATCTGCGATGCTTGCGAGAGTCCAGCTAATAATTTATGCGTAGACTGCGTAGAAAAGACTAAACTCTTTTTCGGTCTAGCGCGGTCTTTACCGACCGCGTGCATATTTTTGTAAAATCATGAAAAGTCGCATGTGGTAACCAAGCCTCATCAAAATGCAATGAATCTACCCGACCATCTAACATCGATTTAATCATCTCAACGTTATATACAATCCCGTCATAGGTGCTTTGGGTAATAGTAAGTACTCTTGGCAACGCTTTTTTATCTTTGATAAATGGATTGTTGTCAATCTTCTTTTGAATATTGCTCCACTCAAACTCCTCCTTAGGAATTGGGCCAATGATGCCAAAATTATTTCGCGTTGGCATCAAAAACACAGGTATTGCGCCCATCATCATGATTGCATGTAAAACAGACTTATGGCTATTCCGATCAACAATCACAATATCGCCTGCAGCAACAGTCGAGTGCCAAACAATTTTGTTCGATGTGGAGGTGCCATTTGTCACAAAATACAAATGGTCTACACCAAAAATACGCGCAGCATTGCGTTCACTAGCCGCCACCGGTCCTGTATGATCCAGGAGTTGCCCAAGTTCCTCAACCGCGTTACAAACGTCAGCACGCAACATGTTCTCACCAAAAAATTGATGGAATATTTGGCCAACTGGACTTTTTAAGAAGGCAACTCCGCCAGAGTGCCCAGGGCAATGCCAAGAATACGAGCCTTCCGACGCGTAATGGATTAATGACTTAAAAAATGGCGGCGCTAAGGAGTCTAAATAAACTTTCGCCTCCCGAATAATATGTCTAGCAACAAATTCTGGAGTGTCTTCATTCATGTGAATAAAGCCATGCAACTCACGCAAAATATCATTTGGAATGTTGCGCGATGTCTTGGTTTCGCCGTATAAAAATATCGGTATGTCTTCATTGCGCTTACGCACAGCGCGCACAAAGTTACGAAGACTTTCAATAACGACCTCAATCCCACCGTGATCAGATTCTAAAAACTCCTCATCATCAATCGACAAAATAAAACACGATGCACGGGCGGCTTGTTGGGCAAATGAAGTCAAATCGCCATAGCTTGTTAACCCAAGAACTTCCATACCCTCAGACTCAATTGCTTCAGCCAAGTCACGAATTCCAGAACCGGAAATATTTTCCGAACGAAAATCTTCATCAATCACAACAATTGGAAATTTTAATTTCATGACTACCCTTTGGTTAATTGATCGACATTGTCAAAATGAATGGGAGTTAACTTCAGGTTTCTATTAATTGCCTATTATTTAAATTTCGCTGCCAACCTAATAATGCCAACGAATTTATTCTAACCACCGAAAATGACAAACCAAGAGAATTTTAAGCTTTTGGTAAAGTTACCCCAACTTGCCCCTGGTATTTTCCCCCACGATCCTTATAGGACGTCTGACAAACCTCATCGCTCTCAAAAAATAACACTTGAGCGCACCCCTCCCCGGCATAGATCTTCGCTGGAAGCGGTGTCGTATTAGAGAACTCAAGCGTCACATAACCTTCCCACTCCGGCTCAAATGGCGTCACATTTACAATAATCCCACAACGCGCATAAGTACTTTTTCCGACACAGATCGTCAAAACATTACGAGGTATTCGAAAATATTCAATGGTTCTTGCTAATGCAAAAGAATTCGGCGGAATAATACAAACATCTCCATGAAAATCAACAAAGGATTTTTCATCAAAGTTCTTTGGATCAACAATCGTACTATTAATATTCGTAAAAATTTTAAACTCCGGGGCGCAACGAATATCGTAGCCATAACTCGAAGTACCATAGCTTACAATTTTTTGGCCCATACCATCTTGGCGAATTTGTCCAGGCTCAAATGGCTCAATCATGCCAGTATCTTGCGCCATACGTCGGATCCAACGGTCAGATTTAATTGTCATACACGTATTGTAAACAGTCTGCGAGACCTCTTATTAAAGAACGTCTGAAGAACTTGTCGCTAAACAATCAAAAATGATTCTCTGCGCACCTTGATAAACCAAAAAATGCCTCCCAGAGCACCGAGCTAAGATGCATAAATTAATTTGCTGAGCTAAAGATAAACCCATTTCAGTCGCACCAGAGCGCGTCATTAAAAAGGGAATCCCCATTTGCCCGCCCTTAATGACCATTTCAGAAGTCAGTCTTCCTGTCGTATAAAAGACCAGCGACTCGCCGCTTTGCCGATCCAGCCACATCAAACCAGAAATGGCATCCACCGCATTGTGCCGACCAACGTCTTCTATAAAATAAAGTAATTCAATCCCAGTAGGGCTATTTTTAAAAACGGCACAAGCGTGCACTGAACCGGCTCGTTTATAAATTGAAGGATGATGACGGATTTTCTCAACCACCGCATAAATAGCTGTTTGAGATAGTCGTGCCTCTGGATTTAAAGAAATATCAGCAACGGAGGACATAAATTCACCAAAAACTGTCCCCTGACCACAGCCAGTAGTGACTGTTTTTTTACGCGTAATTTGATCAATATTCGGGACCTGTCGGCAAGTTTTAACGGCCACCGACTCGGTTTCCCAGTCAACCTGAACACTTTCAATATCCTCGATATTTTGCACTAATCCTTGATGTCGCAAATAGCCTAAAACCAAGGCCTCAGGTGCACCCCCGAGCGTCATTAATGTGACCAATTCTTTTTTATCTAAATAAATAGTAAGCGGTCGCTCTCCGGGTATTTCAATTGATTGGGTCCTACCCTGCTCATCGATGACCTCAATGGCGTGCGTGACCGGTAAAGCGTTATTGGTCAGTTGTGGATAATAAATAGAGGTCATTTGAAAGAATAACGCGCCCAGCTAGGGCGCGTCAATCAGAGCTAAAAAATAGGTAGTTATTTTTTAGCCGGCGCTGCTGCACTAGTCGCAGCAGGAGGAGTTGGCGTTGCTGCTTGTGGTGCTGCTTGTGGTGTTGCTTGTGGAGCTACAGGTGCTGCAGTCGCAGCCGGAGCCGGAGCAGTAGACGGGGCAACCGCAACGACCACAGGTGGCTCAAACTTACCAGGATCTTTACAAGCCGGAACTTCAACCGGTTTTTCGCCAGCCTTTGGCCGAGTCGCATAAGTCCGGGCAACTTTATCCTGCGCCATGCAAAGCTGATAATCAGCAACTTTATTGCCATGCGCAGTCTTTGCAGCCGCTAAAGCGGCAGCCTCCTTCGCCTCAGGAGTCGGGGCTGGCAACTTGGCATTGGCAAAGCAAATGATGAAGCTTAGACAAAAGACTATCGTTACCTGAGTGATTCTTTTCATGTTGTACTCCTTAGAATTTTTTTTGCAATAGTACTGCTCGTCGAGTTCTCTGGCTCACGTGATGCTGGGATCTTTCCAGTTTCAATATCAGCTAACCAGTCTGAATGGTGCTGTCGTGCCCATGATTCGTCAACGTAACCGGTCTTCATACCATCAATAGCGCCTTCAGTTCCAATCGTACCAATATAAATATGCCCCAGAGCAACTGCCATGATGAGAACTGCAGAAACACCGTGAATAATATTAGCTAATTGCATCGTATCGCGCCAGTAAGACACGCCCGGCACAATCATGTCCAGAACCCATCCTGAAGCAGAAACAATCAAGCCCAGAATCGTCATACCTAACCAGAACCACAGTTTTTCACCAAAATTAAACCTGCCAGCAGGGGCGTGTCCAAGAGCACCCCCTAAGGAACGAATCCAAGCCCAGTCACCTTTACCAGGAAAATTATCCTTCACAACCAACACAAAAAATACGACCACACTCACCGTAAATAAAGGGCCTACAAAGTTGTGCAGATTTTTCATGACAAACATGAGTGAGCCAAATAAGAATGAGCCAATAATCGGTAGTAATAAAAACTTACCGAACATGATTAACCCACCAGAAATAGCCAAGGCCACAAAACTAAATGCCATCGTCCAGTGTGTCAGACGCTCAACCGAAGTGAAGCGCTCGATACGCTTACCCGTGCGAGGATGTTCTAACTTAATTTCACCTTTAAGATAATAAAAAGCCAAAATTGCTGTGGCAATCAACACTAATAACCACCCACCAAAAACCGTAATCACACCATTACGAATGAGGCGCCATTCTTGTCCACCCTTTTGAATGAGAACTCCAGCTTCCTTATCGGGGATACTCACGTAATGGGCTTGATCACTATTGAGTGCACGCCAAAACGGCGAATTATTCGCCGGCTGCGTTTGTTCACGCTCGCGCTGCGCAGCAGCGTCCGAACCTTTGGGGATATCCATAATATTTGCAGACTCTACTGCCGGGGGAGCCGCAGGTGAACTGGCCTGAGCATGGGCTTGGGTAATGACCACAGCAAAAATCCATAAAAAACCCAAGGTCTGCAAGACTTTTTTGATTATATTCATCGTCATATCCTTATGGTGCTCCAGAGACTACTTAGACCGCGTGTATTCATCTTGAATCTGCGCCCTAACTCGTAACTGCTTTTCCCAACTCGTTTTATCACCTGGGGTCCAGTTCTTATCAACAAAACCATTCTTGGCACCCTGATAAGCTGCAACATCAGACTTACTGGCCTTTAGAGCCTGCGAATTCTCAGAGCAAGCAACTAATCCGAAAACACAACTTAAACTGATGACAGCACTAGCAATCGCTTTAGTTAATCTCATGATTTTGCTCCAGTTGGCGCAGCTTTATCATCCTTTTTAGGCTTACCATAAGCTGTACCCCAGCCAAACACATCGCCACCCGCAGCTTTGCCATGCGTCTGACGATTCGTCACACGATTACGGAATATATCTGAAATCACATCACCATCACCAGCCAACAAGGCTTTAGTGGAGCACATCTCAGCACATGCAGGTAATTTACCCTCGGACAAACGATTGCGGCCGTATTTTTCAAACTCTGCTTTGGAGCCATTTTCTTCAGGGCCACCAGCGCAAAATGTACATTTATCCATTTTGCCGCGCAAACCAAAAGTTCCTTGACTTGGAAATTGTGGCGCTCCAAATGGGCAAGCGTAAGAGCAATACCCACACCCTATGCAAGTGTCCTTGCTATGCAGAACCACCCCTTCATCAGTCCTGTAGAAACAATCTACCGGACAAACTGCCATACAAGGGGCATCCGAACAATGCATGCAAGCCACCGAAATAGACTTCTCAGCACCTATCTCACCATCATTAATAGTGACTACACGCCGACGGTTTACTCCCCAAGGAACTTCGTGTTCGTTCTTACAAGCAGTTACGCAGCCATTGCATTCAATACAACGCTCGGCATCACAGATAAATTTCATTCTTGCCATGATTTTTTCCTTTAATTATGATCGGGTTTAGGCAAACTTTTCAATTTGGCAAACAGTCGTCTTGCTCTCTTGCATCATCGTCACACTGTCATAACCATAGGTCGTAGCTGTATTTACTGCTTCACCACGAACAATGGGGTGGGCGCCGTCTGGATAAGCATCCAAAATATCTTTACCCTGCCACCAACCAGAGAAGTGAAACGGTATAAACGCATGTTCCTCGTCCACCCGATTTGTCACTAAAGCACGCACTTTAATTTTGGCGCCAGTCGGGCTCTTGACCCAAACGTAATCATTTTGCTTAATGCCCCGACTAGCTGCTGCTTTTGGATTAATTTCTACAAAGTTTTCTTGCTGTAATTCGGCCAACCACGGATTAGAACGCGTTTCCTCACCGCCACCCTCGTACTCAACTAAACGACCCGAGGTCAAAATGATTGGGAATTTTTCATAAATCTTATCAGCAATATTCTTGTCCTGAAGAGTCTTATACAGGGTTGGTAATCTCCAAAAAGCTTTCTTATCCGCATGCGTAGGATACTTAGCAGTCAACTCAGGCCGAGTTCCATATAAAGGCTCGCGATGCTTTGGCACAGGGTCAGGGAAGTTCCAGACTACGGCTCTGGCTTTGGCGTTACCAAAAGGATGACAACCATGTACCTTTAAAACGACGCGTTGAATACCACCTGATAAATCTGTCTTCCAGTTTTTACCCTCAGCCGCTTTTTGCTCAGCTTCAGTTAAATCATTCCACCATCCAAGCTTTTTGAGAAGAATATGGTCAAATTCTGGATATCCCGTTTTAATATCCGCACCTTTTGAATGCGAACCGTTCTCTGCCAAAATAGATACGCCGTCTTTTTCAACCCCAAAGTTTGCCCGGAAATTTCCGCCACCATCCATCACATGCTTACTATTGTCATAGAGGTTAGGTGTTCCAGGATGTTTTAATTCGGCATTACCGTAACAAGGCCAAGGCAAACCATAGTAATCGCCAGTTGTATCGTAGCCACTGACGGAATCTTTTCCGCCTTTGGATTTCAGGGTCTTGGGATCAAATAAGTGCATATTACGCATGTGCGCCTTCAAACGCTCAGGCGTTTGACCTGTGTATCCAATTGTCCAAACAGAGCGATTGATTTCACCCAAAATGGATTCCACTTCAGGTTCTTTCCAACTCTTACCCGCAAACTTAGAATCTAACATTTTGAAATTTTTCGATAACTCAGTACCAAAACCTAAACGATCAGCAAACGCTTGCATAATCACATGGTCAGGCATCGACTCAAATAACGGATCAATCACTTTTTCCCGCCACTGCAAAGAACGGTTCGATGCAGTACAAGATCCAACCGTCTCAAACTGCGTTGCCGCTGGCAACAAATATACGCTGCGATTGGCATTTGGTTTAGACCCTTCGGACTTCATCGCAGCCATTGCGGCGGTTGCACTTGGATACGGATCAACCACTACCAAGAGATCAAGTGCGTCCATGGCAGTCTTCATATCAGGACCTCTAGTCTGAGAGTTGGGTGCATGCCCCCAGAAAAATAGCCCCTTGATATTGGCCGGCTGATCAATTAACTCATTCTTCTCAAGCACACCATCAACCCAACGAGAAACTGTCGTGCCGGACTTCTCCATCATGCCAGGCGAATATTGGGCCTTGATCCACTCATAATCCACGTCCCAAACTTTGGCAAAGTGTTTCCAAGAGCCCGCTGCTAAACCATAGTAACCAGGTAATGAATCTGGATTAGGGCCAACGTCTGTGGCGCCCTGAACATTGTCATGCCCCCTAAAAATATTCGTTCCACCACCTGATTTACCCACATTGCCAAGGGCGAGTTGGACAATACATGACATCCGAACAATCGCATTACCAGTTGTATGCTGGGTCTGGCCCATACACCATACAAATGTTGATGGACGATTTTCAGCCATTGTTTTAGCCACTTGATATACCTGCGCTTCAGGAACACCACAGGCCTCTTCCACTGTTTTTGGATCCCAATTGTCTAAAGTCTCTTTTTTAATTTGATCCATGCCATAAACACGGTCATTAATGTAGGCTTTATCTTCCCAGCCATTTTTAAAAATGTGATACAAAACACCATATAAAAACGGTATATCTGAGCCAGAACGAATGCGCACGAACTGATCTGATTTCGCAGCAGTCCGCGTATACCTAGGATCGACCACAATCACCTTACAACCATTTTCTTTAGCGTGCAATAAATGCAACATCGATACCGGATGTGCCTCAGCAGCATTCGAGCCAATATACATCGCAGCTTTGGCGTTTTGCATATCGTTGTAGCTATTCGTCATCGCCCCATAACCCCAAGTATTAGCTACCCCAGCGACCGTAGTTGAGTGACAAATTCGAGCCTGATGGTCTGTGTTATTTGTCCCGAAAAAGGATACAAACTTGCGGAGCAAATAAGCCTGCTCATTATTGAATTTCGAGGACCCAATGAAAAATAAGGAATCGGGGCCATGCTCTTTCTTCAGATCTTTCATCTTGGCAGAAATCTCGTCTAGAGCAGTCTCCCAAGAAATTCTTTTGTATTTACCATCGACTAGCTTCATGGGGTATTTCAAGCGATATTCGCCGTGACCATGCTCGCGCAGTGCCGCACCTTTGGCACAATAGGAACCCATATTAATCGGAGAATCAAACACTGGCTCTTGACGAGTCCAAACACCGTTTTCCACCACCGCGTCCACCGCACAACCTACCGAACAGTGACTACAAATAGTCCTTCGGACCACGATACCCTGCTCCCCAGTACTTGGTTTTGAACCCATCGCCTTGGCTTTTTTAACTAAAGTCAATTGCGTTCCAGCTAATCCAACTCCAACGCCTAGCCCAGAGCGTTTTAAAAACGCCCGTCGATCCATCGTTGGGATGAGATTATCCAGTCCACGGGATAAATGCGCAATTAAGTGACTGTTCGAGGTGGCAGGAGAATTATTGGAAGATAATTTGCGTGTCAGATTCATGGGGGGTTCCTTAATTGAAGGCAAAAAACTAAAAAATTACGATTCAAACAAGAGTTGTTTTGTAATATTTTTGAATATGTTCAGTTAATTGATAACCAGTCTTTTTCGGACTCGTTAGGCTATCCTCAACCGCACTGATTACTTGTTGGCCAACCGGCGTCTTGGCAAGGATTACTGCACCACCAGCTAGGGCCGCAGCTCCAGCAAAAAAATTCCGACGATTCAAGGGCTTAGCGTTTTTAGTTGTCATCTGTGCATTCCTGTTTTGTTTTATCTATCAAAAACCAAAGTGCTTTTGTAAAAATAAATCCAAGCTATAAAGTAATAAAAATTGTCATTAAAAAACTTTGTCTATTATCTATTATTACTGAATTTTTGTCTTCTGGACTTAGTGTATACCCTAGAGCATATCAAATGCTTGACCTTCTATTTCAAAAAAGGTCCTACTTAATAGCCCAACATGCCGATAATACGTTAACCCAGAGTGCGCCTCTAAGGTATCAAATAATTGGCCTGCCCAAGGCCTAATCTGCTCATTAAAGAATTTTTTCTGCTGAGTCAGGTTGCAAACACCTAAGTCCTCTCCAGCAATCAAATAGCGCATGATCTCACATAAACAAGCTATATGGTCTTCCGTTTCAGAGATATCGTCAGATCCTTCCAGTCCTAAGACTTTTAATTCCTCACGCAAATACGCTAGGGGCTTCTCATTTAAAAAACCAGTCAAATAAAAGGATCCATATAAAAAAATCTCTTGCTTACCAACACCCACAAAATAAGTCTCATACTCTGTTTGCCAGTCCTCCGAAGACGCGTTTTTTGCCACCCGGACTAACTCGTCCCAAGGACCTTGCAATAAGGAACTAGAGAGAACTTCCGGCTGCTCAACGGCGGCATGAAAGTTGGCAATTTTTTCTAATAACTCTTGAGGAGGCCCTGAATAAAACAATAAGGCTAACAAGCCATATAAGTCTGCTCGCGCCAAATCCTCGGCACTTAACTGCGTATCAAGTGCCAAGGAAGTCTGATCACTTGGCTTATCAATAGCGTCCATACTCATTCCTTATTCGGTGCTGGCTGACTCATCAAATCGATCACTCGACAATCTGAACACATTTTGATCCGATCCTGCGCACTGCCAGCAAATGCTGGATGATTCCCGATTTTAGCGAACATCGCTGTCATCATTTTTTCAGTCGCAAAGGGCTTGGCACATTTGATGCAATGAAAAGGCTTTGCTTCATTTACAAACTGCTTTTCCTTGCGTTTACTAATTGGACTTAATCGCGGTAGCAACTGGATGGCGTCCTCTGGACATGTCTGCACGCACAAACCACATTGCACACAATTCTTTTCAATAAATCCTAACTGAGGTAACTCCAAATGATCAATCAGAGCACCACCAGGACAAGCCCCTACACACGACATACAAAGTGTGCATTGATCTTGATTGACTTCTATCCCGCCAATAAGAGCGTTAGTTGCCAATAACAGCGACTCGTCTGGCGCTAATGGTACGGGCGCATGCAGCAATAAATGCTCCAAAGACATCTCCAAGGTCTGGCGCTTATCTTTCGAAAAAACAAATGTTGCCAGCTGCGCTACGGTTTTTTTGGCGCCAAAATTATTTAAACGCTGGTCAAGTAACTGTAATTGCTCTTCAGCTAAGACATCATCCTCGCGATGGTCCAACGAAATAATATGAACCCGTTCTTCATAACCCAAGCCTGTACAAATTTGATTTGCCAAAGCAACTTGGTCAGCCAATGCCGGCAAATACGCAGCTGACTCTTCGCCACTAGCCAATAAAACGATTTCAGCAAGGCCGTGGGCGAGCGAACTCAGCCATAAGTCAATCCCTGTAGAGGCGATATGATGTAAAGACAGGGGCACCATATTGCTTGGAAGTCCGCTATATCGATCCGGCTGCAGACGTGCCATCTTACCTAATTGATCCAGTACCTTCTCCCCACCCGCAGCCCCAGAGTGCAGCAGTATCGTCGGGCTAAGCCGCCCTTGGCTCATCTGACTAAAGGTCTGCACAATGGTCTTCACCTGTTGCCCCAAGTAAGGCACCGTGGGATTAGCATAAGTCATCGCGCCCGTTGGGCAAGCAGTAGCGCACGCCCCACATCCCATACACAACTGCGGATTAACCGCAACACTGCCCTTCCCAGATTTAAAAACTGATTGAATAGCCTGCGTTGAACAAATATCAATACATGCATGACAGCCGACTTGACCATTCCGACCGTGTGCACAGCTACTTTCCTGATAAGCAAAAAATTTCGGCTTGTCAAACTCACCAATAGAGCCTAATAATTTTTGTACAGCTAAAGCCTGATTTGACCAAATGCCGCCAGGCGCAAAATACCCCTGAGGCTTTTCTGGCATTGCCATAAACGGCCGTTCGTTTAAATCAAGTACAAAGTCAAATTGATCTTCAATCGCCTCTTCAACTTGGTTAAATTGAATCGCCCCAATCGGGCCACAAGCACTCACACAATCACGATGTGATTTACATTTACGCATGTCAATCTGAAAACTAAGGTCAATCGCACCTTCAGGACAAGCCTCTAAACACGCTCCACAACGCGTACACAAATCGAGCTGAATTGGGTTATCCCTTTGCCACTGAGCCTGAAATTGTCCTAAAAAGCCATCTAATGATTGGAGATTACCGTTGGCAATAAAAAAGTGTTTTTGCATCGGCAATGGTTGCGAGTCATTCACTAAAACCGTGACACTTAAGTTCGCATGTAAACGCTCAGCCCACCCAAATGCCATCGCACTCGAACCAATAATCAAGAGCCGCCCCTGCGAACTATCGTAACTAACCGTTGGTAAAGGATCAGGCGGAGCTAACTGGGCAAGGGCTAATAAACTGGCAATCTTTGGCCCAGCCTGGGCGCGCTGACGGCCCCACCCG
>RFMZ01000022.1 GCA_009927445.1 Betaproteobacteria bacterium | reverse complement strand
ATGCAAATCTTGAGCGACGACATGTGCAAAAAACTTGCAGGTCGTACGATCAATATCCACCACAGTTTCTTGCCTAGTTTCAAAGGTGCTAAACCTTATTACCAAGCGCATGACCGCGGCGTCAAACTCATTGGTGCAACGGCCCACTATGTCACTGCTGACTTAGACGAAGGTCCGATCATTGAACAAGACGTCGCCCGCGTCGACCACAGCAAAACAGTGGAAGACCTCACCACCCAAGGCCGTGACACCGAAGCCCAAGTATTGGCGCGTGCCGTCAAATGGCATAGCGAACACCGCGTGCTAATAAACGGCCATAAAACCGTCATCTTCAAATAACCATTGAGGTCCCTGCCATGAATGCCCCTATTTCTTCTGCGCACTTAAAGTCGATGACCCATGCTGAGCGACAGTCCCAAGTGGTCGCTGCGCTTTTGCGTGTCTTGCCTGCGCATGCGGTGCTCTACACCACCGAAGATACGGTCCCTTATGAATGTGATGGCCTCACAGCTTATCGGGCACGTCCCTTGTGTGTGGTTTTGCCAGAAACCTACGCGCAAGTCCAAGCCATATTGCAAACCTGCCATGCGATCGATGCGCCCGTTGTAGCGCGTGGTGCTGGTACAGGTTTGTCTGGCGGCGCGATGCCGCATGCCCAAGGGGTAACACTCTCGCTAGCCAAGTTCAACAAAATTTTGGATATCGACCCCATTGCACGCACCGCCACCGTGCAGTGTGGTGTGCGCAACTTGGCGATCAGCGAAGCCGTTGCGCATTTGGGTTTGTATTACGCCCAGATCCGTCCAGTCAAATTGCCTGCACCATCGGCGGCAATGTGGCGGAAAACTCGGGCGGTGTGCATTGCCTGAAATACGGTTTGACTTTGCACAACCTGATGAAAGTCAAAGGATTCACCATCGAAGGCGAAGCCATTGAATTTGGAAGCAACGCACTCGATACACCTGGATTAGATTTATTGCCGCTAGTAGTTGGCAGCGAAGGCATGTTGGCGGTCACGACCGAAGTAACGGTCAAGCTAGTGCCCAAGCCTCAGTTGGCACGTTGCATCATGGCAAGCTTTGACGATATGCGTAAAGCAGGTGATGCGGTGGCATCAGTCATTGCGGCAGGCATTATTCCTGCGGGTTTGGAAATGATGGACAAACCCATGACCGCAGCCGTAGAAGGCTTTGTGCACGCAGGCTACGACCTCAACGCCGAAGCGATTTTGCTGTGCGAGAGCGACGGCACACCAGAAGAGGTAGAAGAAGAGATTGGCCGCATGAGCGAAGTGTTGCGTCAATGCGGCGCCACAGCCATTGCGGTGAGCCAAAACGAAGCGGAGCGTTTGCGTTTTTGGAGTGGCCGCAAAAATGCG
>RFMZ01000024.1 GCA_009927445.1 Betaproteobacteria bacterium | reverse complement strand
CCGGCAACTTGCCGATGAATTTGCGTTATGGCTTGATCAGCCAGATCTCGCTTTGTTAGAACAGCTCTAAACAGGAGTGTGTTGGTAATTTGAGCCATGGCACACTGTCAAAGTCCTTAGCCTAATTTCCATCGCCATGTGCCCCCAAGTAACCCTTATACGCAACTCACTCCCCGCACCCAAGAAGTCCTGCAAGCCATTGCCAAAGCTGGCCGACCTCCGATCGCAACCCTGACCGCGCAACAAGCTAAAGAGGCTTACGCTTTAGGCGCTGGGATTTTGGAAGCACCGATACCCGTTATGGCCAGAGATGAAACTCTGAAAATCTCGGTGCGCGATGGTTCGCAGCTCCGTGCTAAGTTGTGGTCGCCTAACCCAACCAACGGAAGCGCCGCCTTGCCTGTTTTGCTTTACTTTCATGGGGGCGGATTTACGGTTGGCAGTCCAGAGACGCACGAAGGAGTCTGCAAACAATTAGCACATTTGGCGCAGTGCGCTGTTGTTTCTTTGGATTACCGTTTGGCGCCTGAGCACAAATTTCCAACAGCGCATCGCGATGCCATCGATGCTTTGAAGTGGTTGACTCAGCATGCCCAAACGCTTGGGCTAGATGCACAACGGATTGCTATTGGTGGTGATAGCGCGGGAGGAACGCTCACCGCTGCCACGGCGATAGGTGCGCGCGACGCAGGTATCGCGTTGCGCCTGCAACTTATGTTTTATCCAGGATGTGCGGCGGACCACATGGCGTCTGCCGACACATTTGCAAAAGGCTTTTTGTTGGAAAAAGACAGCATCGACTATTTCTACGGCCACTATTTAGAACACCCTAGCCACCGCAAAGACCCCTTGTTTTCGCCCTTGGTCGAGGCCAATGTGGCAGGTGTTGCGCCAGCGTGGATCGGGTTAGCCGAATGCGACCCTCTGGTGGATGAAGGCATTGCCTACGGCGACCATTTGCGGATGGCAGGCGTGACTGTCGATTTGGAGATTTACAAAGGCGTGGTCCACAGTTTTATCCAGATGGGACGCATGATTCCCGAGGCCTTGACTGCACATGCCGATGCGGCAAATGCGTTAAAAAAAGCCTTTCAACGCAAGGAGTCTGTATGACGCGT
>RFMZ01000264.1 GCA_009927445.1 Betaproteobacteria bacterium | reverse complement strand
GGGCCATGCTCGCTATGTCTAGCTCAGCCATAAACAGGAAATCTAAATTACCCTCCTGATCGCCTTGGGATTGCCCCTGAGCTCCATTGATATTGGTGTTTTGCGTTGCTACTTGTGCATTCGTATTCACAGATGTCATAAAAGCTCCAGTAAGTATATCTTTACCTAAGCATCTTTCGTGCCAGAATGGATCCTCGTTCTTGCAGCTAATATGTCTTCGAACTGATTTTCCTCGGCTTTATCTCTTTTTTGCTGCTCAACCAACTCCGCCTTGGCAACTAATTTGGCTAAACCTTGTGACTTCATCTTCGCTCGCATCGCCTCTTCAAGGGTTATTTTTGATGTAATTCGCAAATCTGCTATCTGTTTATCCATGGCACTTGAACTGGCTAGCAATTTTTCACGAAAGGCATCGGCATCCTGTATGAAAGCAACTTTAATGCCCGTTTGCCCACCCGTCAAAATTTGCTTTTCATATTCCTTCGCATATTCAATGACTTGTTGCTGAAATTTCAAGGTCTCATTGGCCTGAGTGCCTACCCGGCGCGCTTGTGCCATCGCCTGATCTTCACGAATCTTCGCTAAACGTAAAAGGACTTTAAGCGCGTTCATTTATTGCCGAATAACTCCATTTAAAAATTCAATCGTATCGGGAATCGCAAAATTGGAATCAACCTCTTGCTGTAAAAATCCCTGAATTTTTGGCCAAGCTTTCAAAGCAGCGTCCAGATCGCCGTCACTTCCTGGTACATAAGCGCCCATCGAAACGAGGTCGCGCCCACTCATATATCGACTGTACAGTTGCTTAATGCGTCGCGCAGCGAGTAAATGGTCCTTCGAAACTACCTTAGGCATGACCCTCGAAATCGATTTTTCGACATCAATAGCCGGGTAGTGTCCACTATCAGCTAAGCCCCGAGATAAGAAAAAGTGGCCGTCCAAAATACCCCGGGCCGTATCCGCAACCGGATCGTTCACATCATCACCCTCTAAAAGAACGGTATAAAACGCCGTAATTGAAGCATTGGGGTCCGCACCGTTACCAACCCGCTCAACTAGTTCAGGCATTCTGGCAAAGACACTTGGCGGATAACCTCGGGCCACTGGCACCTCACCCAAGCTCAAACCAATTTCGCGTAAAGCCATGGCATAGCGCGTCAATGAGTCAATAATCAACACCACATGCTTGCCACTATCCCGAAACCAAGTCGCCACGTCCGTAGCGTACGAAGCACCCTTTGCCCTGGCAAGCGGCGATGCATCAGCAGGAGCGGCTACAACAACCGCACGCTTAAATGATTCCGGCCCTAAAGTCTCCTCACAAAACTCGCGAACCTCGCGGCCCCGTTCACCCACTAAACCAATCACAATCACATCGGCTACGCAATTGCGCGCTAACATCCCCAGCAAAACACTCTTCCCAACGCCAGTGCCGGCAAATATGCCGACCCGCTGGCCACGCCCCACCGTCAACATGCCATTAATCGCTTTAATACCAGTATCCAGCGGCTCATGAATGGGCGACCGGTCCAGTGGATTAATAGAGCGCTTGACCGACTGAAATAATCGATTACCCGGATTGCCAAAG
>RFMZ01000105.1 GCA_009927445.1 Betaproteobacteria bacterium | reverse complement strand
TATCAAGCAAAACAGCTGATTTCAAGGAAAAAAGACGATATAAATCAGGAATCTGGCACAGAAATTGCTTATATTTCCAGCAAGAGTGCAGGAAATATGGAATCGGTCGAACGAGATCATATTTTGAAGGTCTTAGAACAGGTAGGCGGAAATAAGACAAAAGCAGTTGAAATTTTAGGTATTTCGGACAGGGCGCTACGTTATAAGTTAAAGTCTTACCGAGAAGCTGGATTTGATATCGATTAATTGATAGGATACGAAGCATATGGACGTTAAATTGAGTATGGATGCAATGAAGGCAAGAATGGACGCGATGGCTCTAGCAGCTAGCGGCGGAGTCTCGCAAGCCAAAGATACTCAAACTGCAGGTGGCGTTGATTTTCAAGGGATCCTGAAAAACGCCATTAATCAAGTCAACGACGCACAAAATAATGCCCAAGCAAAAGCGCAAGATTTTGCCACTGGAAAATCCGATACATCACTTGAAGAAGTAATTGTCTCCTTGCAAAAAGCGAATCTTTCTCTCCAAGGCATGATCGCTGTGCGTAATAAATTAGTCGACGCCTACAAAGACATTACGAATATTCAAGTTTAATGAAGTAGCCTATCCTATCAACGGATAATGGCTTCTTGCAATCCTATTCACAGAAAATTCTTACTCAGATTTCGCTCAAGGGATGTTGCTTAGCAAGCTCACTAAAGCAGGGGGCACTGTGCATTGCCTTCTTATATTGACTGATATATTTTTGAGGGATCATGAGTTCACTAGCTAATTTTTCCCAAGATGAAGCCGCCTCATAAACTTCAAGGACTATTTCTTTCCAGTCAGAGATAGTCAATTCCTTGGCAATTTCTTGGATTGATCGTAAGGTCGGCAAGCCTTCACCAGATACTGCCGTTGTGTGTTGATTATTCATTCCACTACTGAATGTTAGATCATACGCTGGGGCTAGTTTCCAAGAATTATTTTTGTGGATAAACGAGAAATTTTTGGCATGGTCATCTTTGTTGTGTGCCAACACATTAAAGACCATTAATCGAAAAGCTCTTTTTACTTCGCTGTGATCTTTGGTAGCGAAGTAAACGGCTCTAAGAAGATTCAGGTAGTCGATGCTTGGGGATCGATGAGATATTTCCAACATTCCGGCCAATGATATGACATGACACTTGATATTCCCGACTCGGTCAAAACGTTGAACAGCAAAATAATCTTCCATTTTATTGCGCAACTTCACCTGAATTAGTTTTGTGGGTGGCATTTCAATCTTTGCATTTTGAGCCATCTTCGAATAAGCCAACTCAATTCGCCCCATGCAATCTGGATCTAAATTGATCGTTCTAAACTTGATAATCCAATGATCAAATTCTGCGGGAATATCCCCAAACCCAGAAATACAATGGTTATCACGCTTATGCATTGCAATCGTAACTTTAGGCCTAGCCCCACCGGGAGATCCGCCATAGATTGCCAAAGAATTGATTACCTCTTCTTGAGTACCCTCCTCAACCAGCATTACATCTCTGGCCAACTCCTCTAATGAAGGTATCGAGGAATCTAATGAAGAAGGCATGGCTGGGCGAAACTCTAGGCCGCCCATGGCCGATTACTCATATAAGCTAAACGATCAATTGGGGTGATTTCATGAGGATCCCAACCAAACTGTTTTTTTAAAGTACGATCCATTAATAACATTCCCCAGCCATCGGGTAATGCGTCATTAAAAACTCCGTGAAGCCCGTTAAAGAGATTCTGATTATTTGATTTAAATGGTCCTAGTTTTAAATTGAACTGACTCATAGGGGATAAACCAAAACCAGACTTGACCCATAGCGGAGAATAATCAAACCAAATTTCCCCACGTTGACTTAAGGCCAAATTACCAACTAGGCTGCCACTAAAAAAACCTCTAAGAGAGCCGGGTGGTTCATTTGCATGAGGTCTTTCATGTCCTCCCCCTAGTACGCTCTTTCATTAAAACTTGTTCAAGTGATACATTTTCCTTGGGTGCAAATAAGGAATCAAAATCTTCCATGCACCCTAAGACATAAGCAATTTTAAGGATGGCCAAAAAAGCAATTTGTCCTGTCAGCTCAAAACGCTTAATAGATGCCTCTGGCACTCCAGAGATCTTTGCTAAAGTTTTTCTAGACAGGTTTTGTGATAACCGCTGGCTTCGTGCACGCTTAGCAATTTGAAGACTAGACTGCATTGGGGTATTAAATGCTAACATATTGTCTTTTATGATATAAAATCAGTTATAAAAGTTAATATATTATCTCTTAATTTTTTCAATTTGTCTAGAATGATCTTACTTTAAAGCTAATTCGTCATCAAAATTTGGTCCAAGCTCAGATTACTACTTGGTATAATTTTTGATAGCCGAATACTCAATTTTGAGAGTACCAAATAGTTCAATATAATGATCCTTAAATAACTTAAGAATCATTATATTGATGACAAAATACTCCAACTCACTGCAAGCTTCTAATCTAGAAGTCAAAGAATCTTTGGAAAATTTAGGGCAAAGACTACGAGCAAATCGTATCGCTCTGGCTGGACAATCAAAGATACTGCAGCTCGGCTTCTTTGCTCTCAAAATACCTATCGTTCCATTGAGGCTGGTCGCCCGACTACTAGTATTGGAATCATTGCCAATGCACTTTGGCTCTTTGGTCAAATTGACTCTATCAATACCCTCGCCCCAGTGCCGTTAAATATACATGGAGTAAAACGCGTAAGAAATCCAAATAAAAATCCAGGTAACAGCTTAATTAGTGAGAGTGAACTTGATTTCTAATCGAAGCGTCTGATTGTGCGTGTCAAGCTTTACTTAAATCGTCAACAAGAAATCATCTTCGATCAATAAAATTAATTGATAACATGCTTAATGGTTAAATCATTACTGCAGTGCTTGGCTAAATCCGCTGTCTCTTATCCTCCAGCTTGCCGTCTATGTCGTAGGCCCATGCTAGCACTTCAGCAACGGCGGCGTAGAGTTCTGGTGGCACAACATCATTGAGTTTGACCTGCATTAAAAACTCTACAAGTTCAGGCTCTACTTTTGTAGGAATCCCCATCGCATTCGCCTTGTCTAAAATGGCCTGTGCAACATACCCTTCTCCCTGGCCCGTGACTCGTGGAGCAGAGCTATTTAGCTCGTACTTCAGCGCAACTGCTTTTAATCCTTTGCGAACTGGTGCACTGTTTTGCGTCTGCGATCTTGACTTCAGTGGTAAGTTATTAATATCAGCCACGAGGAGTATCCTTTAACTGAATATTGGCATCAATCGGCACCTGCTCTTTTAAGTTGATTTGTAATTGCTCTATCTGAGACTGAAGCTCAAATTTCGAGGTTTCAGGAACCTCAATAGCTACCTGCAGTTGGTCCCGAAACTGGGTACCAATGACCTGTATCATGCCTAAATTCGGTAAGGTAATTGCTACGGCAATGCGGGTACCTTTTTCTATTTGACTAGGATCTTGCGGATTTGCCTGCCAGGCATCCTCACGAACCATCGTGGCTGGAACTTGGGGTAATAGCATGCCCTGCCAGACTAAATCACCTTTTAGGCCAATTTAATCGAATCAATCAATTGTTGCGAATTACTCTCAAGGCCTCTAAGAAGTCCCGTAGCAACTTGGGTCATCTCCTGTGGCGTTGTCCTTGATTAATTGTTGGCATCTGACTAACCCGATCTTCAGAACTAGGCATTAATACTTGCGCTAATTGTTCTGCCGCAAACAGCCCAGAGTTTTTCAAATCATTCTTAAGATTAGTCATCGCCGTTTTCGGATCATTGGCGGTCACCGCATTGGTCATTAACTGGCTTTGCAAAGCAACGTTAGCCGTATTTCCTAAAATTTGAGTTGCAGGAGAAGGAATCATGCCCGGCCACTGGACCGCATTTTGAACTTGT
>RFMZ01000203.1 GCA_009927445.1 Betaproteobacteria bacterium | reverse complement strand
CAAAAATCAGTAACACCGCAAGTATCTTTAAACGGGTTAACAAGAACTGAAGAAGCTACAGCCAAGATTTTGTATGTAAACCCAAATTATGATGAGTCAATCAATTCGCCCAAATCATTTATTTCTTCTGTAGGTGCACAAAATACTGCGGATAATTTGATCAGTAATCCGGGTATGCGAAGCATGGTAGAGAGTCGCCTATTTGAAAACACACTGCAGGCTGAAAAGATTGAGCAAAAGATTGGTGATGAAATCATGGTTGATCAGGCAGCGGGATTATTGGCTGGAGCTGGCTTTAGTCAACCGATGCACAGTGGATCATTAAAGTTAGAAGCTACGAATACGAGTTTAGTCGCAGGCCCACTTTACAATGAGGTGATGAGTGCAGCCAAATCAGGTGGCGGCAGAATTGTTTTAGAGGTGAACCCAGACAACATGGGTCCGATTCAGATTGATCTTCAAATTGATCAAAATGGTCAAGCCTTGATGATTGTTAACGGCGCCAGTGACGCTACGCAAGCTAGATTAGAGCAGGGCAGTAGTCAATTGCGACAAGAGTTTGCTCAAATGGGACTCAATTTATCCTTGGATATGCGCCAAAACTCGGCAAGTAACCACTTTAATCAGGGCGGTAACGGTAATTCAAACCCATTTAACAACAGTGCGGCACAACAATCTAATACTTCTTTGACAAATTCGAATAAACTGTTGAATATTAATACATTATCATCAAATCGAAGTAATGCAGATCGTGGTTCATCTGGAGTTAATTTGTTTGCATAAAACCTAGGAATGAGGATTACTCATGGCTGAAGAAGTACAAAACGAAGTTGCCCAAGACGCGACCGCTGCGGTCGCTGCTGCGGCAGCTGCGGCCGTTCCAACTGACGCTGCAATAGCTGAAGAGGCCGCCAAGAAAAAGAAAAAAATGTTGATTATCATTATCGTGGCCTTGGTGGTCGTTTTAGGTGGTGGTATTGGCGTCTATATGTATATGAAAAGCTCAGCTGAAGCCAGGCTTGCAGCTGAGATAGAGGAAAAGAAACCCGAAAACATTTTGAAGAAACAATTGGCAGAGCGCAAACTCAATGCTCCGCCAATTTATATTCCGCTAGATGAAATCGTTGTGAATTTACCAGGCCGTGGCGGTGAGCATTACTTACAAACCAAAATTGTCTTGCGTACAGCTGATTCAAAAACAGAAGGCAAGATTAAAGACTTTTTACCTCTGATACGAGACCGGATTATTACGGTCTTGTCATCACGGCAAATGCAAGAGTTAGCAACCGTAGAGGGCAAGACACAGATGGCTAAGGAAGTGGCGCTAGTCATTAATTCAATTATTGCTCCACAACTTGCGGCAATTTATGTTTTACAGCAGCAACCAAATACTTCCGATATGCAAAATTTAGAGCGCTTAGGAGTAGTTCCTAAGGAGACATCCACAGGCCAGAAAATTTCTCAAGAAGCGGCTAATGCAGCTGCCGCATTTTGGAACATAACCGAAATGGATTTACCAGTCCAGGCAGTCTTATTTAGTACTTTTGTGATGCAATAATCTTCGGTGCTTACATAAAATATGGCGGAAGAATATAACTTTGAGATGAGCATTGACGCTAGTGATCAGCGTGGAATGTTCGATAAATCAAAGATTATTGCAAGACGGCGTATGCCGACCTTGGAGTTAATTCACGAGCGTTTTTGTCGCGCGGTACGTCTTACCTATTTAATATGATCCGTACTCCTATTGAAGTACAGATGCATATGCCGGTGGTCAAGACTTACGAGCAGTTCGTCAACGAGTTTCCAGAAAGAACTAACATTAATATTGTTGGTATCCGCCCCCTTCGGGGAGTTGGCTGTTGGATTATTGACCCAGGCGTTGTATATATTGCGGTAGACAATATGTTTGGTGGGGAAGGTCGCATTGCCCCAAGGCTAGGGATGCGCGAATATACCCAAACAGAAATGCGAATTATTCGGCGCCTTGTAGATGCATTCTTGGGCGACTATGAAAAATCGTGGAAGCCGATTCATGAAATCAAGTTTGATTTTATGCGTCAGGAGACAAACTTTGGATTTGCCAAAATCACCTCGCCTGGTGAAATGGTTTTGCACTCCAAATTTACAATTGATATCAACGGCCGTAAAGGGGACGTAGATCTTTGTATACCGTTTTGGGTTTTAGAGCCAGTTAAAGCGATTTTGTATAACAATATGCAGGGCTTTCAGGCGGAGCCTGATGAGCACTGGTCGAGTTTATTAAATGATCAAGTACACGAAGCGAAAGTAACCGCTGTGGCTGTACTTGCGCGAAGCAAATGTTATTAGGTGACGTGATTTCGATGTCTGTTGGTGAGATTATTCCGATTGAGATTTTAGATCCAATTACCGTTTACGTGGATGGTTTACCGGTCATCCGGGGTCAATATGGCGTGAAGAATGGTCGTTACTCAGTGAAGATTGATTCCATTCAGCATCCTGCGGAATTTTTAAAGAGCCCCTTAGAAAATGCAAGGCTTGGACCTAGTATGTTGCGCGGTCAAGAGACGGGGGAGTTGTATGAAAGCTTTGCATCCAAACCGGAAACCGAGTCAGAGGAAACTGAAGAAGACTTAGACAGTTATTTGATACATCTGATATTGAAAAACTAACACCTGAAATGCTGACCAAAGAGGATAAATAAATGGCTGAAAATGACAACGAATTAGCAGGATCCATGAGCGCGAAAGACGTCTCAGGATCAATGCGTAAAGCCACTTTTAATAATTTAGAAGACGGTTCCAAGCCAGGTGCGCCGATTAATGAAATTGATTTAGTCATGGATGTACCGGTTCAGGTCACTGTAGAACTTGGTCGTGCCAAGATGCAGATCCGGAATTTATTGAACTTGACTTATGGATCTGTCATCGAATTAGACATTTTGGCAGGTGAGCCACTTGAGGTGGTGGTGAATGGCTGTTTAGTGGCACAAGGAGAAGTTGTGATTGTTAACGATCGTTATGGTATTCGCTTAACTGACATTGTTACGCCAGCAGAGCGCTTACGTAAAATTAACCGCTAAAAATTGCGCATGACGCGAGCGTTTGAACTATTGATCTCGAAACCTCGTAAGCCGTTTTGCCACTCCTTGAATCGTAAAACTGCTCTGATACTGCAAGGCATTCTATTGATTGCTTTAGCCCCAGAGGCTTTAGCTGCTGAACCAGTGATTCTTGCCCCAAGCTCATCCTCCTTTGGTGGGATGGTTTGGTTTACGTTTATCTGTCTGATGTTGGGGGCTGGGCTTTTAGGCTTACTGGCTTGGTTAATCCGTCGTAATAAAGGATTACAAGCACCCAATGCCGATATCCAAATTGTTTTGCAGCAAGCCATTGGCCCGCGTGAACGCGTGATTGTGATGAAGGTTTTAGATCGTGTTTTAGTAATTGGTCAAACTCCGCATCAAATTAGTTTATTAACTGAGCTGGAGCCTGAGGAGATTGCTGACTTGTCCTCGAGGGCGGCCCCGCCGGATATAAAAGCAACTTTTGCCCAGTTGCTCAAAGGAAAAATTTAGTGCGCTTACTTCATCAGTTCACACCATACGGAAGATCTTTTAAGTTTCTTGGCTTACTTGTGGTGACTGGCCTCATTATGTTATTGCCTAGTGATGGCTTTAGCCAGGCCTTGCCTTTGATTACATCCAAACAAACGGGTGGTGGAACGGCTTTTGCAGTTCCTGTTGAAACAGTCTTAGCTTTAACGGCGCTGACTTTCTTGCCAGCAGCGTTAATCTTGATGACCAGTTTTACGCGGATACTGATCGTATTTTCTTTACTGCGTCAGGCCTTAGGTTTAACGACCATGCCGCCTAATATTGTGTTGATTGGGCTTTCTTTATTTTTGACGCTTTTCATCATGAACCCGATTCTAGAAAACATTTATGAAAAGGCCTATGTGCCCTATTCAAAAAATAAGATTGGTTTTACAGAGGCGATCGAGACTGGCAGCTTGCCTTTGAAAGAGTTTATGCTCAAGCAAACACGCCGTGAGGATTTAAATGTATTTGCCAAGATGTATGCCAAGCCAATTAACTCAAAAGAAGATATTCCGATGGTGGTGTTGATACCCGCATTTGCGATTTCCGAGATCAAGACAGGATTTTTAATTGGGTTTATTGTTTTCTTACCATTTTTAGCAATTGATTTTGCTGTGGCCAGTATATTGACATCACTCGGTATGGTAATGGTCTCGCCGATGATGTTTTCCTTGCCCTTAAAGTTAGTTGTTTTTGCCTTAGCTGACGGGTGGACTTTATTAGCAGCTTCCTTGGTCCAGAGTTATTACTGAGTATGGAAACAGGCATTATTATCGATTTAGTATTACAGGCCTTGACCATGGCGGCTATTTTGGCGGGACCACCGATTCTAGCTTTACTGATTACTGGATTATTAATTGGTATCTTACAAGCCGCAACCCAGATTAATGAAACAACGGTAGCGTTTGTACCAAAGTTAATTGTTTTTGGGATTGTGGTTTTATTAGTTGGTCCGGTTTCTTTGGCCTTATATACCGACTACATCCGCGAGTTGTTTTTACGGATTCCAGCATTAATGGCCTAAGCGATGATTAATCTAACCGGGGCTTTAATAGAGCAATATACGATTGCTTTGATGCTGACCTCAGTTCGGTTTATGGGATTATTATTGACTGCGCCGATGTTATCGTTTCGGGCATTTCCGATTTCTTTTCGGGTGATGTTATCTGTTTTAATTGGGTTTCTTGCGATGCCTATTTTAAATAGTAACGAACCTCTACCGCAATTTGGGATGGCCTCTTATTTTTCAGTTGGTGTGGAGTTGGCAATTGGTGCTTTTATCGGCTTTGCGATTCGTATGGGTTTGATTGTGATAGACATTGCTGCTGAAGTTTTATCATTTTTATCAGGCTTTAGTTATGCTTCGACGATGTTTCGCGACCCCGTACTCGAGTCTGGACTAGTGGCACAGTTTTTGGGTTTGATCACATTGGCTATGACTTTTGCATTAAATATTCATTTAATTCTGATTGATATCGTTTTACAAAGTTTTAAAGCAGTACCCTTTGGGACATGGCCGAGCAACTGGTCGGCGCAGTCTGTATTTACGTTGATGACCCAATCTTTTCAGTTGGGGTTGATTTTATCGATGCCGATCTTACTGGTGTATTTGATGTTTAATTTAACGCAAGCATTTTTGGGCAGGACGAGTCCACAATTGAATTTATTTTCGGTTGGTTTTGCATTTACGATCCCATTAGCATTTTTAGTTTTGACATTAATTTTGCCTGATTTACAGTTAATGTTGATGCGTGCAATCGAAAATCCATTAAGATTAGTGCGTGATGGAATGGAGTTAAAGCTTGGGCGTTAGGTTAATCAATTTCGGGCGTATTTTTTTGATTATGGGCATATCCATGAGTTGGCTAAGTCTTGCCCAAACGAGTAATACACCAAATGCGCCCGTTGAAGTCAAGAGTGGCGAATTCACGCCAGAAAAGTTTAATGCCGGGATGGCTATAGCGAGGCAGTCCTGCGAGCAACAATTGCCTTATCCTGTAGTCCCTAATGTCAATCCCTACAATCCCAAAGATATTCAGGTATGTAAACGCCTAGAAATTCGTGGCAAGCGGATGGAGTGCGAAATCAATAATATGTCCCGGCAATTTGTAGGTGGAGCGTCGTTAACGGAGTTAAAAAATTGGAATCAATGTGTAGGTAAGATTGCCATCCTTTTACAAGATGGCTATTACATTGCGGCAAGCGAAATTGACCGGCGCCAGAAAATTTGTAATGACCAGTTTTTCCGTGACCCGGGGGACTCTCCTAAGCTAGGCTATTTAGAGCGTTTACGTAAAGAATTTTCTCGCCCCGATTACGCCGCCCCTGAAAAAAAATTGCCAGAAACCGCCTTATTTGATCGCTCTGCCATTCGGGTTGATGATCAAAAGGCAGGATTACTCAAGTGTGAGTATTTAAATCCCCCCGAGCCCGCTGCGCCGACCCCGCCACCTGGCCCAAAACTAGATCCTGGAGTGGTGCCAGTACCAAACCCTGCCACGCCAAGGTCGATTGACCCGAATACAGCGAAGAAAGCTGAGCCTAAAAAACCGGTTAATAAGGATTCTCAAAGTGGTTCAGTCCCTAAAAAGGTGGATCCGAAGGAAAAATCGAAATCGAATATGACTCCGCCCGTTGGCGAATGTAAGCGTCCCAAGTTAGATTGTCCCGTACCGCAAACACCTGTTTCCCAAGCAAAATAACCAATATTCAGATAGGGCTTGTCAATGAAATTGTTTAAAAGAGTTCCGTTTTGCCAAGTAGCTTTTTCTACAGTCACCTTAAACACGTATTTTGCGCAACTTGTGCTCGGATTTTTCTTAAGCGTAAGTGGCATAAGCATTGCGCAACAGGCGGCGCCTGCCGCCTCATCAGCCCCCACAACGGATGACGAAATGAGTAAAGCCATTTTAGAAAAGTTACAAAAATCGGGTGATATAGTGATTCGGCCGAGTGACTTACCGTCAAAGCCGCCTCCAAAAGCAGCCGTTGCAGCAAATCCGGTGGCCAAGCAAGAGGCAAAGCCTGCCGCTAAGCCAATTGAGCACGCGCACTGGTCTTATACGGAAGGTCCGGATGGACCTGCTAATTGGTGGAGGACGAGTAAAGATAATCTCCTTTGTAGCGCGGGCAAGCAACAATCCCCAATAAATATTGAGGGCGGTATCTTGGTAGATTTACCGCCGCTACGCTTTGACTATAAAATCTCGCCGTTGACGATTCAAGACAATGGGCATACTATTCTCGTCAATTATGCTGAAGGGAGTAATTTAAGTCTGGACGCGAGGCAGTATCGTCTAGTCCAGTTCCATTTTCATAAACCGAGTGAAGAAGCAATTGACGGCAAGAGGGCCGATATGGTGGCTCATCTGGTTCATCAACATCATGATGGACGTTTACTAGTGGTAGCGGTACTCATGAATAGCTCCCTAGAAGCCTCTCAAGCCGAAAATGCTGCTTTTCAGATGATTCTGAACCATATCCCTCTAGTGAAGAAGGAGAGTAGTAGTCCAAACGGTGTAATGATTGATTTAAATCAGTTATTACCAAAAAACTTGGCTTACTTTACTTTTATGGGATCTCTAACGACGCCTCCTTGTAGCGAAAATGTGCAATGGGTGGTTCTCAAAGAAGCTGCCGTGATCTCAAAACAGCAGTTAGATAACTTTTCTAGAATTTACCCAAATAATGCTAGGCCATTGCAAAGTCGCTCTGGGCGATTGATTAAAGAGGCACGATAAACCGGGTCATTTTGTTGAACTAATTGATTTGATTGGTTAAATTAATTGTTCGGGATAATTGGCAATAATTAAACACCTAGCACATCAGGGCCGTTTAAGTAATTGAAGTAATACTTAGTTCAAATCTGGCACGATGTTTGCTTATATTCATTTATAAGTCTTACATTGAACAAGGAACTAAGAAATGAACGCTGCTCCACAATATGATCCCTTAAGTTTTGGCGAGAATGCTCTGAAATTGCGCTCCTATCGCCATGAAGTTTTAGGCTCGAATATCACCAATGCAGATACCCCAGGGTACAAGGCGCGTGATATCGATTTTGCTAGAGCCTTACATCACGAGTTAAAACAAATTAATCATTCTGATACGATGGCGATGGCGACTACTGCTGCTGGCCACTATGAGTTCAATAGCAGCATCAAAAATAAACCCGAATTACTATACCGCGTTCCAAATCAACCTTCGATGGACGGTAACACGGTTGAGCCGGATGTTGAGCTCTCGGAGTTTTCAAGAAATGCATTGATGATGCAATCCGCAATTACTTTTTTAACTGGCACGATTAAGAGTCGCTTATCAGCCATTACAGGGCAGCCATCATGAGCTTATTAAACACCTTTAATATTGGCGCATCGGGCATGTCAGCCCAGTCGATCCGCTTGAATACCATTTCATCGAACATTGCTAACGCTGAGAGTTCTTCAGGTCCTGATGGTAGAACATACCGGGCACGTCAGGTGGTATTTTCTTCTGTTCCAAGTGCTAATAATCCAGGCTCTGGAGTTGCTGTAACTAATGTTGTTGAAAGTAATGCACCGTTGCGTAGGGAGTTTCGTCCGGGACACCCGAAGGCAGATAACAACGGTTATGTTGATATGCCCAACGTTAATCCAGTGGAAGAGATGGTTGATATGATCTCTGCCTCCCGGGCTTATCAAACCAATGTGCAAATGGTTAATGTGACGCGGCAATTGGTGCTTGCAACACTTGATCTTGGTAAATAATTTTAGATAGGAAAATATTATGGCCGTCTCATCCTCAAATCCCTTATTAGCTATCCCTGTATACACCAACAATGGTGCCCCAAAGGTTACAAAAGATACGAGTACTTCGTCAGCGGATCAAACGCAAAATTTCTTAAAACTATTAGTTGCGCAGATTCAGAATCAAGATCCGATGGCTCCAATGGACGCTTCGACGATGACTAATCAAATGTCCCAATTAAACATGGTGAGTAGTATCGGCACAATGAATACTTCGCTCACATCGATGTTAGCGCAAATGCAAAGTTCCAATTTTATCAATCAAGCAACGATGATTGGGCGCAGTCCTTTGATTCCTGGTAATGCCATTAGCTATACAGGTGAGGGCGATGTGCCAATGGCGGCAAATTTAACGACTGCAGCGACTAATCTGAAAGCTACCATTATTGATAACGCAACGGGTAATGAGATTACTAGCGTTAATCTTGGTGCAGCTAATGTAGGCATGAAAACTTTTGTTTGGGGTGGTTTAGATCAGTCCGGCAATCCTGTTCCAGCAGGTAGCTACAGTTTAATGTTAACCGCTAGCGACGCAGCGGGCGATACGATTTCTCCAACAGCTTATGTTGGTTCACCAGTTGCATCTGTAGCAAAAGGTACGGGGTCCGAAGTGAATTTTACGCTTCAAGATGGCCGCACTGTCAGCGCATCATCTATTAATCATTGGGTCTCTTAATTTACTTTTTTTATAAGGAATAATCATGG
>RFMZ01000072.1 GCA_009927445.1 Betaproteobacteria bacterium | reverse complement strand
CAGTCCATGAATTCGAGCTTGACGGAGGCCTTAAAATCTCAGAACCAAATCAGTTCTGGGCAAAAGTTTACCAAGGCCTCAGATGACCCTTACGCTGTTTCTTGGGGAGTCAGGCTAAGCTTTGATAAAAGTCGTTTAGGCATGTATGAAAATAATCAAAAATTTGTTACTGCTTCGATGGACAATGCAGCTACCCAACTTGGTAGCATCATTGATCAGATGAATCAATTAAATGCCATTTCGGTGCAAGCTCAAAATGGCTCGCTCAATAGCACGGCATTAAAAGCCTTGTATCTTGAGGCAGATCAAATTAAGCAAACGATTACTTCTCAGAGTGCGACCAAGGATGCTAGTGGCAATGCGATTTTTCCATCGGCAATTAACCAAGTTCAGATTGAGCCTAATGTAAACGTTGATTCGGGGATTAAGTTCTCAGACAGTTTTGGCGGGGTTGGTGACGTCACGAAAGTCGATGTTTTGACGAAGATTAATGAGTTTGTTGCATTTTTAGGACAAAAAGCAGGGGTTGCGGGGATTAATTCAACTGGCACTGCAAGTAGTGTATCAACAGGCCTAACTTCGGCTTATAATCAATTGCAAGATTCGCAGACTCGAAGTGGCTTAGTGGGAAGTCTGGTTAGTCAATCGGCTAGCGCAGTGAATTCTCTTGGGACACAACTAGCGGCGACGACTTCAACTTTATTAGACACTGATATGGCAGCTGCAACGGCAAGTTTTATGAAGTCACAAGCGATATTAAATGCAGCTCAATCTTGTTTAGTAAACTTCAGTCGAGTAATTTGTTTTCGAAAATGTAATTTTAAAAACCTGAAGAAAAACTATGACAATTCCAATTGGTTGGATTATCGCTATTTCCTGTACTTTAGGTGGCTACGTGTTACACGGCGGGAACCCCTTAGTTTTATGGCAACCTACTGAGGTATTAACCATTGTTGGGGCTGCTGTAGGAACCATGTTAGCCTCTAACACTGTAACTAATTTAAAAGCTACGATGGCTGCCATCGGGACAGCATTTAAGACTAAATCTGCTGTCAAACAATATCACTTAGACCTTTTATGTTTGATGTTTGAAATATTACAAAAGATTAAGCGTGATGGCTTGATGTCTTTAGAGGGCGATATCGAACAGCCTGAATCGAGTCCACTATTTGAAAAATACCCGAATATCTTAAAAGATCATCATTTGGTTGATTTTATTACTGATTATTTAAGGATGATGCTAGGCGGTGCCCTGGATGTGATTCAAATCGAAAGTTTGATGGAGCAAGAACTCGATGTTCATCACCAAGAACAGCACATACCGATTGGGGCTGTGGCTGCTTTGGCAGATGGTTTGCCAGCTTTTGGTATTGTTGCTGCGGTGATGGGTGTGGTGCAAACTATGGGATCAATTGGTCTGCCTCCAGCAGAGTTAGGAAAGCTTATTGGAGCGGCTTTGGTAGGGACATTTTTAGGTATCTTGCTAGCTTATGCGATTGTTACTCCGGTAGCCAAGGTGTTGGAACAGAATTTAGCATCCGATACCAGATCGTTTATGGCTGTGAAGGCGATTCTGATTGCTAGCTTAAACAACTTTCCGCCGGCTTCTGCGATTGAGTTTGGTCGTAAAGTACTATACTCAGACCAACGACCTTCTTTCACTGAGTTAGACGAAGGAACTAAAGCTGTTAAAGGGAAGTAGTAAACGATGCCTAAAGACGGCCCACCAATTGTAGTCATCAAGCGAGTAAAAAAAGGCGGTCACGGTGCGCACGGCGGTGCTTGGAAGATCGCTTATGCAGACTTTGTGACTGCGATGATGGCATTCTTCTTGTTAATGTGGGTTTTAGGATCGACTACAGCAGGTGATTTAGCGGGTATTTCCTCCTATTTTCAAAATCCCTTACGGATTTCAATGGCTGGTGGGCAGGGCTCTGGCGATACCACTCGAATTATT
>RFMZ01000159.1 GCA_009927445.1 Betaproteobacteria bacterium | reverse complement strand
CCCGCTCCAGCCGAAGTAAATCTATTTCTAAACCTGTCACTTTGGCAAATGCACTCAATAGTTCCCGTTTAATTACTAGGGGATCCTCTGCTAAATGCTCTAACGACCAATCTGGACTAGCTTGTACTACCCAACTATCTACACTAGACTTGTCTTCCCGAAAAGGCTTGGAGTTATTTTTAGCAATCCAACGAATCTGGTTATTTTCCAAATCCTCAGGTATCTGCCACACATCGTATTTACTGTCCCCCAGTAAATCACGATTTGTCTCAAACCAAATGGCCCAGCATGGCAACATTGTTTTGCAGGATAGTTTTTGTAAAAGCGCTGCCAATTCACCGTCTAAAGTAGGTTGATTGGCTATAGATTTTTGAAGCAGTTGTGCGGCTTGTGGCCCAGGTATCGCTAAGATAACGAAGTCAAATGTGGCTACCTGTAACTGCTGATTCTTTTCATAAGTAAGTCGCCACGGCATTTGACCAGGTGTCTCAATACGCTCAATCTGTAGAACTAAAGCTTCTCGTTGCACAAGTTCATCCAATTGAAAAACACGAGCAAGACTAGACATTCCAGGTACACCAACATACCATTGCGGCGCCTCTCTCTCATATCGCAAACGCGGCTGCCATGAAGCAATCAAACCCATTTGCAAACCTACATCTACCCAATCTAAAAAATTTTTTGAGCGGGCAGTAAAAAATTGAGCTCCATGATCAAACTTGCTGAGTGATGCAAAACGCGTCGCCGAACGACCACCAAGACCACGCGATTTTTCAAATACCTGCACTAATAATCCGGCATTTTGTAATTCTTTTGCGCAAGCTAAGCCTGCAATCCCTGCGCCAACTATTGCTACTGAAGCTGCACACATCCAATATTCCTTTCGTCTTTAACAAATACTGTCAATATCTAACCCACATGCTGACCCTGATCATCATCAGTCAAAAAAACATACTCTAAATCATCAGAAATTGTAGGAACCTTCTTACACCAAATTCAATGAAAGCCTCTATTTATTAGCTTTAATGCGTTATAGACTCAAATATCTAAAGTAACGGCAACTAAAAGGTCGAGATGAACACTACAAAAAAATTCTATGATGTAATTAAAAACTGGCTTGATCAAAAAGAAGTTGTCAAACAAGCACATTCTAATCAAGGTGAATTTCCTCTTCAGGAAATTAATTTGGAACCAATTTTCTTTACAGAAAATACTTTCTTCATGGGTGTACTTAACCAAAACTTACTTGAAGTTACCCAAGAGAATTATGCCTGTCAGTTTCATACTGGACTCATGAATATAAATTACTGGCTAACCCAAGGCAGGTCTATCCCAAGTCTTTTACCAATCCGGTCAACACATCTTTTATCAAGTAATCTCGTGACCAAGCTAGTCAATCAAATTACACAATCCGCACTACCAATTGGGCTAATCCGAATGCCATTATTGCAAATTACAGCTGTTGATCAAGTAGTTCTTTCACCGATCTTGGAACAATTTTATCGTCTCGGAGTAATTTTAGAAATAATTGATTTTACTGGCGAAGAGGATGAGCTTCATTGGCTAAATGACAACCTAATTCAAGGCGTACATCTATCTACTGGGCTCCTTCGAGCAGCCGCAATGTCGCATGAAAAAAAACAACTCATGGACCAAATAATGAACTTAAGCTCTTCGCGACATTTCCATACTTACAGCGGGGGTATTTCTTTAGTTCATGATTTCAATTTTGCTAAAAATAACTCTATTACTTTTACTTACGGATCTTTTCTTATGCCAGCAGTTACTAAACACCAAATTCTAAAAATAAAACATAGCCAGTTTTCTTCTATAACTTCATCCACGAACTTTAGCCGTGGACCTCATCCAAGAAATCCAACATGTTCACTCGATTAATGATTGTTGATGACCATCCCGCTATGGTCCTTGCTTTAAAAAGTCTTCTACACCATCAACTTGGCTTTGAGGTCATTGATGTCGCTCACGATGGTAAATCTTGCCTTGCAATTGCCAAAGATGTGCGGCCAGACATGATGATTTTAGATCTTGATATGCCACATACGGATGGTTTTGATCTAATTCGTCGATTGAAATTATCTCTTCCTAATTTGAAATTATTGATCCTATCAAGCCTAGAAGAAAAAGTGTATGGTGGCAGAGTTCGCTCTTTAGGCGCACATGGTTATTTAAATAAATCTGCATCTGGAAAAATTATTCATGCTGCAGCAGTAGCCGTATCTCAAGGGTATTCGTTCTTTTCAATCACACCCAATGGTCTGGCAGATACCTGCGATAACACAAAACTGAATTCAATCTCCGATCGCGAATTCCAAGTTCTTAAATTTCTTGGGAAAGGTTTTGGTAATCATGAAATATCTCAACACCTGCATATTAGTAATAAAACTGTTGCAACGTATAAAAGTAGGCTCTATGACAAAATCGGCGTAAATAATATTGCAGATTTAATCAATTTTTGTAAACAAAATAAAGTTTGTGATAACTAAATTTATTCATGCGATCTCAATTTTTAGGGACTAATCCTGCCTACCTACTAATTATTTTTGGCTACTTTTTGGTCGCCGCATATTTTTTTTATATTCCAGATAATGGCTTTTTTTACTTGCAAAGTACTGCCCTTAGCTCTTGGCTTCTTGGAATCATTCTATGCTTGCTGATTTACTTGTTAGGCATAACACTCTTCGCCCTGAAAGCTCGGGCATCTTATTTATGCTCTATTGAAAATTTCGATAGACTAACCCACACCAAACTCAAAGCAGTTGAAGCAAACCAAGCAAAAAGTCATTTTCTAGCAACGATTAGCCATGAAATCAGAAATCCAATCCAAGCAATTTTGGCTATCCATGAGCTTCTTTTGCATGATACTGCTCTCAAGAAAGAAAATAAAAAATTAATCCAAAGTGCTAATCACGCTTCTAAATCACTCCTAGAAATCCTCAATCAAGTGCTTGATATTAGTAAGATAGAAGCAGGTAAATGCCAACCTTCTTATGCCCCAACCTGCTTAAAAGATCTCATCAATTGTGTTGTGACTGGTTTTAGCGGACTGGCTCAGACCCACTATTCGCAATTACAAGTCTGTCTTGACCCAAGCCTTGCTCCTAGCTTGATGATCGATCGTCAACGCTTTAGACAGATTTTACAAAATTTAATTAGTAATGCAATTAAATTTACGCCACATGGATCTATTCGAGTTTCTTGTTTTGTTCTGTCCGATACCTATGCCGAGCAATTACTCGAAATCCACATAGCTGATACCGGCTGTGGCATGACCCAAGAAGAAGTCTCTCGGGTTCTTCGACCCTATGAACAAGGAAAATCAAATCAAGAAACACAACTTTCAGGGTCTGGTCTAGGACTGACCATTACAAATGATCTGTTAACCTCTCTATGCAGTCAATTAGTACTTGTGAGTCAAGAGCATTTAGGTACTACAGCATCTTTTAAATTAGTATGCAATAGATCATCTGCGCTGGTAGCGCCCATCTCGGAACGGTTTAACTCGAAATTACAACCCCCAACGTTCCCGCTTAATTCCTCAATTCGCTATGTACTCGTTGTAGATGACTACTCCGTATGCCGAGAAGTACTTGTAAAACAACTACAACAAATCGGCTGTATCGCATCATCAGCATGCGATGGCTTAGAAGCGCTTGAAGAAATAAAGCGAGTTGATTTTGACTTAGTCATCACCGATGAACTCATGCCAAATATCCGTGGAAGTGAACTCGCCAGTCTGATCCGGGAAATAAAACCCGATTTGCCGATCATTATTCTCACAGGCAATACTCAAATTGAAGAAAATCTCCTTAGTAAGTCAACAGATGTGGCTTTACGACTGGTTAAACCAATTCAACTGATCACCCTTAAAAATGCCATTGAAGCTTTACCTAAAAGCCCCTCTCAATCTAGCTGGTCAATGAACTCATTGATTGAATTTACTGGCGAAAGTTCACAAAGCCAAATTGAAGTTTTATCCGCAATAGTTACCTACCAAAAAGAAGTCCTGCAAGAATTAAAGACTATGCAAAAAGAACATTTTTCAGATCAGTACGAACAAATTACTCATAAAATTTTGGGAGGGGCAAAATTGATTAATGCCAAAAATTTGATTAGAGAATGTTACGCCGTAAATACTGCTCCACCACATCAATTTTCAATCGCAATTTCGAATTTAATGCGTGCACTCCAAAACAATAATCAAGATATCAACGCTTATCTCCAAAAGATTCCTCAGTCATTGGTGTAGATGATTTAATATAGAGGTAAATTCATGCTACGTAGATCGGAGATATCTTGCAAAATAAAATAATGCTCGTCACTGGCGCTAGCCGTGGTATCGGAGCGGAAATAGCACTTGGCGCTGCCAAAGAAAACTATTTGGTGATAGTCAATTTTGCAAAACAGGCAGATGATGCAAATCATGTCGTAAAAAAAATTATCTCTGCGGGGGGGCAAGCGCTTGCCATACAAGCCGACTGCTCAAAAGAGGAGGATATTGTTCGATTATTTAAGCAAATTGATCAAATAGGTACTCTCGATAGTTTTGTAGCAAATGCCGGTATTATTGGCGGTCAAAATCCAGTCTCGCAAACGACTGCTAGCCAACTCAAAGAGCTATTTGATATCAATGTGATTGGTCTAATCCTGTGTACGCGTGAAGCTGTCAAAAGAATGTCTACCGAGTTGGGCGGCATTGGTGGAAAAATTGTACTCATGTCTTCTGTCGCAGCTAGAACTGGTGGTATTGCCCAAGAAATTCACTACGCCTCTTCAAAGGCGGCTGTCGATGGTTTTTGCCTTGGCCTAGCGAAAGAGGTTGGGTTGGCAGGAATTCGTGTTAATGCAGTTCGCCCTGGCCTAATCGGCACAACCATTCATGAGCTACATGGCGGCTTTGAGGTAATCAATAAATGGGCAAGCGGAGTGCCTATGGGAAGAATTGGACAGCCTCAGGAGATCGCTCAAACAGTCCTGTGGCTTTGTTCAGAACAGGCTACATATGTCCATGGAGCCTTGATAGATGTCTCTGGGGGGCGCTAAAATGATCCCGGATATAGGATATTCGAATTAACTTGACGAACATCAGTCATGCCACAAAATGCCAGTGTCAAATCTAATTCATTGGCAATAATCTCTAGTGCCTTAGTCACACCAGGCTCGCCCATTGCACCAAGTCCATAAACATAGCTACGCCCGATCATAGTGCCCTTCGCTCCCAAGGCTAATGCCTTGAGGACGTCTTGACCAGACCTGATACCACTGTCTAGCCACACCTCTAAATCTTTTCCAACAGCCTGAACAATTGCAGGTAATGCTTTGATCGAAGAGGGTGCCCCGTCTAATTGGCGCCCACCATGATTAGAAACAATGATCGCGTCAGCTCCAACATCTCTAGCTAATTTGGCATCCTCGGCATCTAAAATACCCTTCAAAATCAATTTCCCGCCCCACTGATTTTTAATCCATTCGACTTCCTCCCAACTCAATGTCGGATCAAACTGACCAGCCGTCCAAGCACTCAGTGAAGCCATATTCTCAACACCCTTGACATGTCCAACAATATTTCCAAAATCGCGATTTTTAGTCCCTAACATACCCATACACCAGGCAGGCTTCATCGCTAAATTAAGTAGGTTTTTTAAAGTGGGCTTCGGTGGTGCAGACAAACCATTTTTAAGGTCTTTATGTCTTTGTCCTAAAATTTGGAGATCTAAAGTGACTACTAAAGCAGAACAATTTGCCATTTTGGCGCGTTCAATCAAAGCTTTTACAAAAATCTTATCTCGCATCACATAGAGTTGAAACCAAAATGGAGTCTGTGTATGCTTGGCAATCTCCTCGATTGAACAAATACTCATCGTTGATAAACAAAAAGGCACCCCAAATCGATTTGCTGCTCTAGCAGCTAATATCTCACCATCAGCATATTGCATCCCAGTCATGCCGACTGGCGATAATGCCACTGGCATCGTTACGGGTTGACCTAACATGGTTGAAGCGATTCGTCGATGCTCCATGTTGATAGCGACTCGCTGACGGAATTTAATCTGTTGAAAATCCGACTCATTGGCACGATAAGTACTTTCAGTCCACGATCCTGCATCGACATAATCGTAAAACATGCGCGGAGCTCGACGTTCGTGTAAGACTCGTAAGTCCTCTATATTAGTTATAACTGTCACGTTAGACTCTTTTCTCGGATGAATACTTACTGCATTGTAAATCTATTTAAGAGCCAAACTAGCCTACCAGTCTGGCGTGTAATTTTTAGGCAATTTCGGTAAGGCTCAGGTCAAAAGAAATCACCCCATACCCACGGGTCTAAAATTACCGTCCAGCAAATTTTTCATCAGATAATCAAGGACCCTCTATCAAAAAAATATTCATCAAATGATGTCTTTTACTCTAACAAATGATACTTATTTTTACTAGTGAATTCTGCTTCATTTTTACTTCGGGGTACACTCAAGTTTTCAGGTTCACCTTTTGAAATATTCTCAAAGCACCTCCTCATATTTTTATGCGCGCTTTTAATTTACCACTAAGACATAACCTCTACTGGGTATTGTGGGGCATATTTCTGCTCTTTCTGCCAAATCAGCTAAGTGCACAAGAAAAATCAAACCAAATACCCAAGCCCATACAAAAAATGTTGCTAACTAGTAAAATACCAGATTCTTCTTTGAGTTTTTCTATCCAAAGGTTGACGCCACATACCGGATTGTCTCAACTGGGTTGGCAAGCTAATCAGGCGATGCATCCAGCATCCGTCATGAAAATCCTAACTACCCTAGCAGCACTCGATTTAATTGGTCCGCAATATCGCTGGAAAACCAATCTCTATACAACTGGTTATATTGAACATGGAACTTTAAAAGGTAATTTGTATTGGCAAGGCTTTGGCGACCCAAAACTAGTCCCTGAGGAATTAGCGAATATGATGCTCGAATTACGACGCCTAGGAATCCATAGTATTGCAGGCGACTTGGTTCTTGATCGCTCGGCTTATCACCCGTCTGTCAAAGACTCTGCACCCGATGATGGCGAACCCAAACGCGCCTATAACGTCGCTCCAGACCCACTGTTATATGCTTTTCAAACAATTTCTTTCACAATTAGTCAAACTAATTCAAAACCAGTTATTCAATATACCCCGCGCTTAACGGGCTTGAAAATTGTTAATCAATTGGAGAGCGTTACTGGGGACTGCTCCAATTGGAGTAAATCCTTCAAAAATACCATTCAAAAAACTGCTCCTTTGCAATTTACTGCCCTATTTAGCGGAAATATTCCGAGCGCATGTTCTCAAATAGCTTGGAATACTGTTGCATTAGAACCAGATACATTTTTCAAACATGGTGTGATGGCTGCCTGGGAGGACGCCGGAGGGCAATGGAAAAGCCCACCAAATATTGTCTTAGAAAAAGTGCCGAAGCATGCCCAACTGCTCATTAGCTATCGCGGAACTACTTTAAGTGACGCAGTTAAAGATATTAATAAACTATCGAATAATGTGATGGCTAGACATTTATATCTAACCTTGGCAGTTGAAAAAGGGTTGCTTCCGGCTAGTACCGCAGATAGCTTTCAAATTGTTCAGGAATGGTTGAAAAAAAATCAACTCCCCATGCCAGAACTCGTGATCGAAAATGGGTCCGGCTTATCCAATATTGAAAGAATTTCTGCAGAACATCTCTCCCAGTTATTAACGAAGGCAGTTAAATCGCCAACCGCAGACTACTTCATTCATTCACTACCAATAGCAGGCATCGATGGCACAATGAAACACCGCCTGAGTGATCGTCTAAAAAAAGTATTCTCTTCAACAAAATCGAATGACAAGGTATTTACTCCAGATCCTTCAATGCCTGTGAAACTTCAACAACCTGGTGTCCTCATGAAAACAGGCTCTCTAAGCCAAGTACGCTCCATTGCAGGCTATGTGATCAGTAAATCCGGTCAGGTTTACGCGCTAACTTCAATTATCAACCATCCTATGGCCCCTAGTGGCGGGCCTGTGCATGACGCACTACTTACCTGGCTCTTAGAAGATGGCTTAAATGACCTCAAATAAACTAAGCACCAGAACCCGTTGCCGCTCTTTCTAAGCGATCCCGAACACCATCCCAGTTCTGCCCTAATGGGAATGCTTGCACAATCATTTGTGTATAAGACTGCTTGTCAAGATCTCGTAGAACTGCATACAAGACTTTTGATACAGACAGCGCGTCCTTGGGTATTCGTAATACATCTATAGTCTGTGGCAAGCTGAAGGCCAGAATCTCTGACTCATCTAAATAGGTAATTAAGACTAATTTTTCTGTCCTGCGCGGAGTTTGTATAAATTCTCCTTCGGCTAAGATCTTTAATTTAGTCTTGGGGGCATAATGGGCCGCCAATCCTCCAGAATGCCTCAGCTCCCCACCCATGTGCGTTCCCATTGGTAAGCCAAGTAAATCACAAATTTGCTTAGCCGTGATGACACCAGGTCTTAGAATCACTGGTCCTAAAGTATCAATACGAGATAAGTCAACAATCGTGGATTCAATCCCCACCTCACAAGCACCCCCATCAATGACCTGTAAGGTAGGTAAAAATAAATTGTCGATAGTGACAGGTGAAAATTCTTCTTCTACATGGGCTGCACAAGTTGGTGATAGGCAACCAAAACGATTTGCTGATGGTGCGGCTAAGCCACCACCAAATTGCTCTAATATTTTTAAAGCAACCGGGTGACTTGGGCAACGTAATCCAACCGTCTCTTGCCCCCCAGTTAACTCATTTAAAACATCCTTGGCCTTTGGCAATATCATCGTTAGTGGTCCGGGCCAAAAAGCTTGCGCTAACTGCAATGCTTGTCCAGGAACGTCTCTTGCCCAGTGAGATAGCAATTGACTCCAGGCAACGTGTGATAATTCCGATTTAATTTTTCCAGGTGGAGCTATGTGAACAATCACAGGGTGGTTATTAGGGCGCCCCTTTAAAGAGAAGATTTTTCGAATCGCATCCGGATTCATGGCATCTGCAGCCAAACCATAAACTGTCTCTGTGGGAATAGCTACAGGTTGACCCGCACGTAAATCTTTAACTACTTGAGTAATTGCTGCAGCATTTGCCGGCAATATCCGTATTTGCATTAATCCGCCACAATACCCAATATCTGCATCGCTTGTTGAGCATCTTGCATCGCTAAATCAATAGAATCCGCTAAAAAATTAATGTGTCCCATTTTTCTACCGACTTTTGCAGCGTGTTTACCGTACAAATGCAAACGCGCACTTGGCATTTCTAAAATACGATCCCACGGTGGGGAGTTCTCAAAGCGTAACCATACATCGCCTAACAAATTAAGCATGATAACTGGCGAAATGAGTTTTGTATCTCCAAGTGGTAAGCGCGCTAAGGCGCGAACTTGTTGCTCAAACTGACTTGTCAGACAAGAGTCTAAAGTGTGGTGTCCAGAATTATGGGGGCGAGGAGCGATTTCATTTGCCACGACCGTCCCGTCAGTTAAGATGAAAAACTCAATACATAAAACACCCACATATTGCAACTCATGCACAATGAATTTGGCGGCTTTGTCAATCTGTACCATTGCCTCAGGTGACAAGGACCGCGCGGGTACTATACTTAAATGTAAAATACCATCTTTGTGAACGTTCTCTGCCAAGGGGAAAATAGCCACCTGATCGTCAAAACCACGCGTGACAATCGCAGACACCTCCAATGCTAATGGCATCTTCTTTTCTAATACACATGGCACACTACCTAAACTTATCCAAGCATTTTTCAAATCTGCCTGACTAGCAACCACTAACTGCCCCTTCCCGTCGTATCCTAGTCGTGCAGTCTTTAAAATTCCAGGAAAAAAGTGCGTGGGTAATGCCCATAAATCCTGCTCATTTGCAATCATGGCGTATGGTACGGGCTCTATCCCAGTTTTTGCTGCCAATTTAGATAAAAATGCCTTTTCCGCAAAACGATCTTGTGCAATAGAAACTGCGTTACTAAGAGGGGCAACATATACCCCTTGCTGGTGGAGAAAATCTAATGCTAATGCGGGGACATTTTCAAATTCCGTACTTACTGCACAACATAAATGAGCCATCTTCTCTAAAGATTTTTCATCAAGATAGTCTGCGATGATTCGGTGGTGAGAAATCTGGCCAGCAGGGCTTTGCGAATCGGGGTCTAAAACGCAAACAGTAAAACCAAGGTCTTGCGCCGCTTGCACAAAAAACCTACCTAACTGTCCTCCACCTAAGATGCCTAAACAATCTGGTGGAAAAATTGGTTGAAAAGAATGCGTCATTGAGACTGATAATCCCCCTATGAAAGGGTCATTTGCTTTGCTTTATTCGTTTGCGCTAAACGAAATTCAACTAACTTCTGTTGTAAGTCCGGATTATGCAATGCGAGCATCGCTATTACATGCAGCGCAGCATTCGCCGCGCCAGCCTCACCAATTGCAAAGGTTGCCACCGGAATGCCTCTAGGCATTTGCACAATAGAATATAAAGAGTCTTCTCCTCGTAAATATTTACTGGGTACGGGGACGCCATAAACCGGCAATATTGTTTTTGCAGCAAGCATGCCAGGTAAGTGCGCAGCACCACCTGCGCCAGCAATAATAGCCTGTAGCCCACGGCTTGAAGCCTCTTGGGCATAGGCAAACATATCATCAGGCATGCGGTGGGCTGAAAGTACTAACGACTCATGTGCAACATCGAATTCTTGAAGAATGTCTGCAGCAGCCGACATCACCTCCCAGTCTGAATTAGAGCCCATTACGATACCAACGATCGGATGAAGCGCCTGAGCAGCTATGTTCATATAAGCTCCAATAAATAAGACATGTTATTTTACTGCGGATTATGATGGTGCAAGCTATTGCGTCAGCAAACGATAAGCTTCTTCATACTTTTGGGCAGTTTTTTGAATAATATCTTGTGGCAATTTAGGTGCTGGTGATTTTTTATTCCAAGCTTGTCCATTAATCTGCACAGCCTCTAACCAATCACGTACAAATTGTTTATCGTACGATGGTGGATTTTTACCAATCTCATAGGAGTCCTTTGGCCAAAAGCGTGATGAGTCCGCTGTTAATACCTCGTCCATCAAAACTAATTGACCAGCCGGGTTTAAGCCAAACTCGAATTTGGTATCCGCAATCAAGATCCCTTTAGTAGCGGCATAAGTGGCTGCAGACTGATATAAAGCAATACTCACGGTTCTAATCTGTTGGGCTAATTCTAGGCCGACTTGCGCCACCATCAAATCAAAAGAAATATTCTCGTCATGATCGCCAACCGCGGCCTTCGCCGCTGGCGTAAAAATGGGTTCTGATAACTTTTGCGCGTTTTGTAAACCTTTTGGCAAATTGAGCCCACAAATCATTCCTGATACTTGATAATCTTTCCAGGCGCTTCCAGCAAGGTATCCCCGCACAACCGCTTCTACAAGAATGGGCTCTAATCGTTGGGTGACGACCGCCCGTCCACTAACCTGCGCAATCTCATCTGGAGAAACAACTAGTTCTGGAGTCACTCCAGTCAAATGATTAGGAATAATAGTCGCTAAATAATCAAACCAAAAGTTTGACATTTGATTGAGTACGATACCCTTACCAGGTATCGGATCTTGCATGACAACATCAAAAGCCGATAAACGATCTGTCGTTATCATCAGTAAACGATCACTACCAATAGCATATATATCCCGTACCTTACCCTTTGAAATTAAAGGTAAGGACTTAATCGTGGTATCTAAAATAGCAGTGGTCATGCTCGAACAATTTGCGCTAGTTCTCCAGAAAGATATTTCTGCACCATCTTATCAAGAGAAATTGGTTGTATTTTTGTCGCCTGCCCTGCACAACCAAAGGCAATAAAACGGGCCTTACAGATCTCTTTAGCAGCTTCACGGGCAGGTTTGAGATAGTCTCTCGGATCAAACTTGCCCGGATTTTCAAACAAGTAACGCCGAATCGCAGCCGTCATAGCCAAACGAATATCGGTATCAATATTAATTTTTCGAACACCATTTTTTATCCCCTCTTGTATCTCCTCGACAGGCACACCGTAAGTCTCTTTCATATCGCCACCAAATTCACGAATCTGAGCTAATAACTCCTGCGGTACACTCGAAGAGCCATGCATCACCAAGTGGGTATTTGGAATTCGCGCGTGGATCTCTCGGATACGTCCAATTGCTAAAGTATCGCCAGTCGGCTTTTTACTAAATTTATAAGCCCCATGGCTCGTTCCAATTGCAATCGCTAAGGCGTCACATTGCGTTTGTTTTACAAAATCTGCCGCTTGCTCTACATCCGTTAATAATTGCTCCCGAGTCATTAACCCTTCTGCACCATGACCATCTTCTTTATCACCCTTCATGGTCTCTAATGACCCTAAAACCCCTAACTCGGCCTCAACTGTCACGCCAATGGAATGGGAGAATTTCACGACTTCTTTTGAAACATCTAAGTTATATTCATAAGTCGCGACCGATTTACCATCAGCCATTAGTGAACCGTCCATCATCACACTGGTAAAACCACTTTTAATCGCTGCCATACAAACCGCAGGGCTTTGACCGTGATCTTGATGCATCACAACAGGTATATGTGGGTATGCTTCTACCGCGGCTTCAATTAAGTGTCTTAAAAAAGCTTCGCCAGCATACTTTCTCGCACCTGCAGATGCCTGCATAATGACAGGCGCATCAACTTCTTCGGCCGCCATCATAATGGCCTGCACCTGCTCCAAATTGTTGACATTAAAGGCTGGAATTCCGTAGCCATGCTCTGCAGCATGGTCTAGTAGTTGTCTCATTGATACAAGCGCCATATTTTCTCCAAAAATTTATTGAACTTTAATAATCTTAAGGGTATTTGTCCCACCTGCTTGACCCATCGGCTCGCCAACTGTCAGTGCAACTATATCTCCACGCTCTACGGCACCCTTGGCCAGCAAACGCTTCTCTACCTGTCCAAGCGCGGCGTCACGATCAGTACTTACCTCTAGGAACATCGGGATAACATTACGATACATCGCCATAGCACGCTGTGTTTTTACGTGCTTCGTTAAGGCATAAATAGGGATATGTATGCGGTGACGACTCATCCACAACGCCGTTGATCCTGACTCTGTTAACGCTGCTATCGCTTTAACCTTTAAATGATAAGCTGTAAATAAGGCCCCCAAGGCAATAGACTGATCAATCCGGGTAAAAGTTTGATCTAAAAAATCAGCGTCTAATGTCACCGCCTCTGAATTTTCAGCAGCACTACAAATGGCAGCCATTTGCTCAATCGTTTTTACGGGATATAGGCCTGTAGCAGTTTCTGCCGACAACATGACCGCGTCAGTACCATCTAACACTGCATTGGCAACATCACTGACTTCTGCGCGGGTCGGAATCGGACTATGTATCATTGATTCCATCATTTGCGTCGCAGTGATTACAAATTTATCGGCTTGATTGGCTAAACGGATCATTCTTTTTTGTAAAGCCGGAACACTAGCATTACCTACTTCAACCGCCAAATCTCCCCGCGCAACCATAATCCCGTCTGAGGCCTGAATAATCCCCTCTAATACCCCAGGATAGGTCGCTTCAGCACGCTCAATTTTTGCAATTAACCGCACGTCTTGACCAGTATCTTTTACGAAAGAGTGCGCCAACTTCCTAGCAAAGTGCATATCATCAGCATTTTTTGGAAAACTAATTGCAATATAATCAACACCCATGTCGATCGCAGTTAATAAATCTTCCTGGTCTTTGTCAGTTAACGCTGGGGCAGTTAAACCCCCACCAGCTCGATTAATCCCCTTATTATTGGATAAATCGCCACCCATCTCCACTTGCGTGTAAATACAGGGACCATCGACTTTTTCTACGCGTAAAACAATTAAGCCATCATTGAGTAAAAGTTGATCTCCCGCACGCACATCTTTGGGCAAATCTTTGTAGTCCAGTCCAGCGCGCTCATGGTTACCGATTTGACATTCGGCGTCTAATATAAATTTTGCGCCAGTTACTAATTGCACCTTGCCAGATTCAAATTTCCCAACCCGTATCTTTGGCCCCTGTAAGTCTGCCATGATCGCGATTTCTCGACCAAGTTCTAAAGAAATTTGCCGAATCAGGTTCGCTCGGTCACGATGATCCTGCGCCACACCATGCGAAAAATTTAAACGCACAACATCGACTCCGGCTTGTATCATTGCCCTTAAGATCTCTGGACTACTTGAGGCAGGGCCTAACGTGGCTACAATTTTGGTGGCTCGGGTCATATTCATCCTTAGGCTCTTTCTTGAAGTACTGCGATAGCAGGTAAGGTTTTACCTTCTAAAAATTCTAGAAAAGCACCCCCTCCTGTAGAAATATAGCCTATTTGTTTTTCAATTTCATATTTAGCAATTGCTGCTAAGGTATCCCCACCACCAGCAATCGAAAAACCTGGACTTTGGGCAATTGCATTGGCTAGTTTTTTAGTCCCTGCCCCAAACTGTTCAATTTCAAAAACACCAACTGGACCATTCCAAACAATCGTACCTGCGCCACTAATAATCGTTGCTAGCTTGGCGGCTGTCTTTGGACCTATATCTAAAATCATGTCATCTTCAGCAACCGAATTTGCATCTGCAATATTTGCTCTGGCCATTGGAGAAAGTTCATTAGCAACCACCACATCTTCTGGAATTGGTACAGATGCACCACGATGATGCATGATCTGCATTATCGCCTGCGCTTCGGCAACTAAGCTAGGCTCTGCTAAAGATTTGCCAATCGCAAGTCCAGATGCCAACATAAAAGTATTGGCAATACCACCACCAACAATTAATAAGTCAACCTTACTAGCAAGCGACCGTAGAATCGATAACTTCGTAGAGACCTTCGAACCAGCCACAATCGCCACCAATGGTCTTTTAGGGTCGCTTAAAGCTTTGGTGAGCGCATCTAATTCCGCCTCCATGAGAGGCCCAGCACAAGCAATTGGGGCATATCTAGCCATACCATGCGTCGTCGCCTCAGCTCGGTGAGCAGTCCCAAAGGCATCGTTGACATACACATCACATAAACTTGCCATCTTTTTGGCTAATGCCTCATCATTTTTTTTCTCACCTAAATTGCCTCGACAATTTTCTAATAAAACCACCTCGCCTGGATTTAACTCAAATCCACCATTGACCCAATCAGTGATTAAGGCCACTTTACAGCCCAGAAACTCGGCTAAACGATTCGCAACTGGCCCTAAGGAGTCTTCAGACTCTAGGTGCCCTTCCCTGGGTCGTCCTAAATGCGAAGTAACCATCACCGCAGCTCCTTGGGCCAAACACATCTGGATCGCCGGAACTGAAGCTTTAATTCGGGTATCTTCAGTGATTTGTCCAAATTGATCTTGTGGCACATTTAAATCTGCACGAATAAACACTCTTTTAGATTGAATCTGATTCTGGGCTATTAAATGAGATAAAAGCTTGATATTTAAGGGAATCGACATAGGTATAAATTGGATGGCTCAGGCGGAGTTAAATCAAATAGCATATATTGATTACTGCAGTATAAGGTTAAGGTGAATGGATTTACTGAATTTTTCAAAAGGACCTTAGGCTGTTTTACAATAAGTAAATATCATTTGGCTCGTTTAAGGAAAATTATAAATGTCAATGTCCGATCGTGATGGTTTTATTTGGTTTAATGGTCAATTAGTTCCTTGGCGAGATGCGAATATTCATGTACTCACTCACAGCCTTCATTATGGTATGGCAGTCTTTGAAGGGGTTCGAGCCTATAAAACTGCTAATGGTCCCGCCATTTTCAGGCTTGATGAGCATACTAAACGGCTTTTTAATTCGGCAAAAATATTCCAAATGGCCCTGCCTTACTCCTATCAAGAAGTCTTTGATGCCCAACTTGAGGTGGTGAAATCCAATCAGCTTAGCGCCTGCTATTTACGTCCAATTGCATGGATTGGCTCAGAAAAGCTGGGGATTTCGGCAAGATCGAACTCGATCCATATGTCTGTTGCCGCATGGGAATGGGGTGCTTATCTTGGGGAAGATGGTCTTAATAAAGGTATTCGCGTTAAAACGTCCTCATACAGTCGCCACCATGTCAATGTCTCTCTTGTTCGAGCCAAGGCCTCCGGTTACTACATCAACTCAATTTTAGCGAACCAAGAAGTAACTGTGCATGGCTATGATGAGGCTCTACTTCTTGACACAGACGGCTATGTCTCTGAAGGTTCTGGTGAGAATGTCTTTATTGTGCGGGATAGTGTGCTCTACACACCAGATCTTGCCTCTTGCCTAGCAGGCATTACTAGAGACGCAATCATCACGATTGCACATGATCTAGGTATCGAGGTGCGTGAGAAACGTATTACCAGAGATGAGATGTACTGTGCCGATGAGGCCTTTTTTACCGGTACAGCCGCAGAAGTCACTCCAATTCGTGAGCTGGATGACCGTATAATTGGCGAAGGTAAGCGTGGCCCCGTTACCGAGAAAATTCAAACCGTATTTTTTGATGCAGTCAATGGTAAAAATCCGCACTACAGTGCCTGGTTAACATACGTCTAAAATGAACACGATCGATCAACCCATTGAAATCGGCAGTCAAGATTTACCTTTGCACTGTCCTATAGGAAAAACAAAATCCTGGAATATGCATCCCAGAGTTTTTCTAGATATTACCCACACCGGACAAGCAAAATGTCCCTATTGCGGAACGCTATATCTCTTAAAGCCCGGTACTAAAGTCGGGCACTAAGTTCATGTCTCGCACCCTCATCGTGGCTCCGAATTGGATTGGCGACGCGGTGATGTCTTTGCCACTCTTAGACATATTGCAAGAGAAGGGGTGGACTATCGATGTACTCGCAACGCCTTGGGTAAGGCCAGTTTATGAGTCCTCATTGGCAGTTTCTGACGTGCTTGATGCCAACTTAATGCACGGCCAAATGCAACTCAATACAAGATGGTCTCTTGCCAAAATCATCAAACTCAGAAACTACGATCGGTGTGTGATCTTACCCAATAGCTTCAAGTCAGCACTTATTCCATGGTTTGCAAATATACCCGAGCGGATTGCTTATATTGGTGAGCTACGATCCCCATTGTTAACTGCGACTCTGCCTAATCCAACCAAAAAAAATCGTCCAGCTATGGTAAAGCATTATGCCCAACTGGCTAATCTATCGCCAGCGCCGCGTGAGCCAATCAAAGTTGATTTAGAAAAAGTACAATTATTGCCTAAATTATATGTTCAACCAGAGCGCCAATTACAAGCACGCCAGTTCTTAGAAAATCTCTGGCTCAAACAAAACATAACAGCACCAAAGGTTCATATTCTGGCTCCTGGAGCCGAGTTTGGAAATGCTAAGCAATGGCCAAGCGCCCATTTTGCTCGTCTTGCTACTTTATTACTCAAAAGCGACCCTGCACATGTGACAGTAATTATTGGCAGTAATAAGGATCGTGAAATTGGGGCAGAAATCCAAGCATTTATCCCTGATCATTTAAGAATGCGCTCTTACCAACTTTGTGGAACCATTACCCTAGAGAGCGCTATAGCAATTATCTCGATTGCAACAAGCCTTGCTAGTAATGACTCGGGAATCATGCATATCGGAGCAGCACTGGGGGTATCCCAAATTGCTTTATTCGGGTCTAGTGACCCAAAGCATACGCCACCATTATCACCATTTGCCAAGATACTTTATTTAGGACTTGACTGTAGCCCATGTCACCAAAGAAAATGTCCCTTGGGGCATTTAAATTGCCTTCGTCAAATTACCCCAGATATCGCATTTGAGGCAATTCTTGACGCTATCTCTCAAAGGAATTTAAATGCCCCGCCGAGCACGCCTGTTTCATAATGTTGATGAGGTTATCGAAAACTGGTACCTAGCACTTAAAAAAGGTGACTTGGAAAAAGCCCTTAGCCTTTGGTTTGATGAAGATACCGTCACATGTATCCTACCCGACGGCGTTCGATTAAATGGTCACTCCGAATTACGCGAAGGACTAAAAGATCTTTTCAATCGGCCCTTAATCCTTGATACCCTGACGGCTACAAGCCATACCTATTTAGGAACAACTTTTGTCGATAGTACTGAAGCTGTACGTTTTGAGGAAAAAACCCTGGAAGCGAGTTTTTTTATTCATATGACGATCATCCTCGTCCAAGGTGCAATGGGATGGCGAATCGCTCACTTACATACTAGTCAGGTTGCAAAAGATTTAATCCATTCTCCAACACTTGCAGGCGATCACGGCTTTCACTAAATTGAGAGGCTATATATGGATCAAAGCGTATTAGATGCCCTCAATAAATGGCCTAATGTGCCAGAATGTTTTGGCTGGCTGGCACTTGACCGAAGAGGCCAGTGGCGAATGCGCAATGAAGAAAGCCAAATTCAGCAACTGCCAGGTGAAATCATTAAGCATGCGGCCCTTCAATACTCCATCATAAAGAACTATGCGCGTGACTCCAAGGGGCGCTTCTTTTTTCAAAATGGGCCACAACGAGTCTTCATCGACTTAGCCTACACACCATGGATTATTCGTATCTACCCGGATAACAATCGAACCTGGCTCCTCCAGACAACGAGCGGACAAATCATTGAACCAATCCAATGCCTTGTTGACCAAGCTGGCCAAGTTCTGATAGAGGCCGATTTTGTGGTTAAAACTCTCAGCCAAGTAGTTACCAATTCTTTTGAAACGCAGATCCTTAGGGGCGTAGGACTCTTGCACGATCATGACTTAGATTTTTTTGCAAGTCATGCTACTTTTTACCAATCAAAGACCAAAATGCTCGGATTTTTGGAGTGGGCCAATCAATCTATTCCCATCGTATCGGTTCACAGTAATGATCTCCCAGAGTTATATAACTTTCGCTTAAAACCCCATGAAAAAATCTAGGGTCTTTGCGGTGGTCGGCCATTCTCGCGAATGTCTTCCCTGTATAAACTTTCTAATTGCCTTTTTCTGGCATCCAACTCAGATAACTGATAAAAGTTTCCGGTACTCTCTTCTCGAGCAATTCGTAATTGCTCAATTGCGGCTGGCAAGGCTCCCTCGCAAACGTATTTTTCAGCAATGGCAGCATGATACAAACTAGACTGATTTTGCAGAGCATAACCCTGTGCCAGAAAATTCCACCAAATTGCATCATCTTTTTGGTATTTTGTTTTTAAAACCAACCAATCTGTCGCCTCTTTAACTTTTCCAGCCGCCAATAAACTTTCTACCAACACAACGCCCGCTGCCTTCGAGTTCGGATTCATTTTTAAAGCCAAATTTGCACTATCAATGGCTTGCTGAAAATTATTCTTGACAATGGCAATCTGAGCCTGAGTAACTTCAAATATCACATTTGTTTTTAAAAATGGCGCCCCGGATGCGCTTAATTGCATCGCCAAGTCTTTTGCCTTCTTTAAATAGAACTCAGCATCGTTACCTCTTTTTTCTTTAATGGCACTGAGGGCTAAACCATAATAGCCTTGCATCGATTTCAGCGGTTCTTTGGCCTGCGCTTGAACTTCAAAGTATTGCATTGTGTTTGGCAAGATAGACGGACTGCCCTGCTGCTCTAGTTTTGCTATGGATTGCATCAAATAAAACTCTTGCGACTGCGGTAGCTTTTTTACCTCTTGAAAACGAGCTCGATCTTGCATGTCAGCAATTCGCTCTACCGTTAATGGGTGTGTTCTGACATATGCGGGTACGCCACTATCCATAAGGCCGGTAGATCGCTGTAATTTTTGAAAAAACCCCGGCATGCCCGCAACATCATATCCGCTAGCCTGCAGAATCTGAAAGCCGACCCGATCAGCCTCTCTTTCTGCTTCACGAGAATAGAACAATTGATTTTGTATGGCTAAAGCTTGACCCCCAATAGCTAAGCCCTGCGCCATACCAGGATTGCTTTTCACAGCAAGAGCCGCTACGAGTAGCGAGGCCAACATCAACACACTACTACTAGATCCTTGACCTGCTCCTCTAGCAATATGCTTTTGCGTGACATGTCCGATCTCATGGCCTAAAACAGAGGCAAGTTCGGATTCATTACCAGCTAAGACTATTAGACCAGTATGCATTCCAATATAACCACCAGGAAGCGCAAAAGCGTTTACGCTCGAAGATACAACTCCAAAAAATTCAAACTGTGGTGAAAATGGTCCTGTTGGTTCTGCCCCTGAGATTTTTTGTTGACGTGCACTATTTACTAACTCTTTTCCTAAACGATTCAAATAGTCATACAAAAGCCAATTGTTTGAATATTCTGAATCTTTGCGGATTTCCCGCATGATTCTTTCCCCAATTTTCTTTTCATCTAAAGTACTCAAGTCGCCAGAGGATGCATCACCTAAATCTGGCAATATAATCGGTAAACGTCTTATTAAAGGCGGCTCAGAAACCCCCAAAGGTGGCGGCTGATTCGTAAAACGATCCTGTGCATATAATTGCCCTGGATACAATAGTTGCGAAGCTATCGTAGTATTTAGAATCAGGTAGATAATACTTTTATTCAACCAATTTACTCTCATCAGAAAGATACTATTTAACTATGCTAACCCATTTTAATCAGGCTGGTGAAGCGCATATGGTGGATGTCGGTCAAAAAGACCTGACTGCTCGCATGGCGATTGCCTCCGGAAAAATCCAAATGCTAGCCCCAACCCTGCAGCTTATTATTTCTGGTCAACATAAAAAAGGAGATGTGCTTGGTATTGCTAGAATTGCTGGCATTCAAGGTGCAAAAAAAACGAGTGATCTAATACCCCTCTGTCACCCTGTTGCATTAACCCATCTTTCCGTTGATTTTGACATCTCAACAGAAATCCATGCCGTTATTTGCACAGCAAAGGCACAAACTATTGGTCAAACTGGTGTTGAAATGGAAGCAATTACAGCCGTTCAAATTGCTTTATTAACTATTTATGATATGTGCAAGGCAGTTGACCGAGGTATGCGAATGACCGATATTTGTCTACTGGAAAAAAGTGGTGGCAAGAGTGGTAATTGGAAAT
>RFMZ01000212.1 GCA_009927445.1 Betaproteobacteria bacterium | reverse complement strand
AGTCCTCTGCTCTAACCAACTGAGCTAACGGCCCGAAACTTTTCGGGTACAACTTATTACTTTTTACAATCTTTACTACAACATCAAACAATTAAATTCCGAAGAACCTAAGAGTATTTGTTCAATTTAATAGATGTAACATCACTTCATATTTCATTTATTTTTGGGGTAAACACCAAACAAAAAGCAGCTTTTGAGCTTAATCTTCCTCTAAGAATGTCTTCAGTTTATCGCTTCTACTAGGATGCCGCATCTTCCTTAAGGCTTTAGCCTCAATCTGTCGAATCCGTTCACGCGTCACATCAAACTGTTTTCCAACCTCTTCTAAGGTATGGTCCGTACTCATTTCAATACCGAATCGCATCCTCAGAACCTTCGCCTCTCTTGGCGTTAGTGAATCCAAAATATCCTTAACAACATCACGCATCGACTCATGCAACGCAGCCTCAGCAGGGGCTAAGGTATTACTATCCTCGATAAAATCTCCTAGGTGCGAATCTTCATCATCACCAATCGGTGTTTCCATCGAAATCGGCTCTTTAGCAATCTTCATAATCTTACGAATTTTGTCTTCTGGAATCTCCATCTTCGCCGCAAGGGTCGCGGCATCTGGCTCAATACCGGTCTCTTGCAATATCTGACGACTGATACGATTCATCTTATTAATTGTTTCTATCATATGCACAGGTATTCGAATCGTACGAGCCTGATCTGCAATCGATCGTGTAATTGCTTGACGTATCCACCATGTTGCATAGGTGGAAAATTTATAGCCGCGACGATATTCAAACTTATCAACAGCCTTCATTAATCCAATATTTCCCTCTTGGATTAAATCTAAAAACTGTAATCCACGATTCGTGTATTTTTTTGCAATTGAAATAACTAGACGTAAATTTGCCACCGTCATTTCACGCTTAGCTTCACGAGCTCGCTTCTCTCCCGCAGTCATTTGCTTGTGCACTTCTTTTAGTTGCGTTAACGGCAAAACAACCCGATTTTGCATATCAATTAACTTTTGCTGCATTTCGTGAATTGCCGGGATATTTCTCTCTAATAGAGCATTGTAGGGCTTACCATCTTTGGTTAATGCCGCAGTCCAACGCAGATTCATCGTGTTTTTTTGAATTCCAGCCAATACTTCAGCTCGCGGGATACCAATCTTGTCGACTAAGATATTTAAAAGCGCACGCTCTGTTGCCCAAACCTGGTTTACCTGTGAACGAACCGAATCGCACAAACGCTCTACACTTTTCGCAGTAAAGCGAAAACCTAATAACTCATTACGGATAAGTGCCTGTGCCTTGACATAATTGACTGAATCATAACCGTCTCGATCAAAGGCACGCCGCATCTTATCAAATTGGCTTCGAATCACAGTAAATTTTTCTAAGGATAATTGCTTGAGCTCTTCTAATTGTTTTGCAGATGCTGCTGATGCCGCCGCACTTCCAGCACCCTCTTCGTCCTCTCCTGCATCATCAAGGTCTTCAAAATCCGACTCCTCGATGACAATGGGTGTCATCGGAATATCTTCTGCATTCGGATCGACTAGACCATCCACAAAATCATCGACTTGCATTGTTCCTGCTAGTATTTGATCTGCGCTGCTAAGAATTTCTGCAATGGTCACTGGGCATGCTGACAAAGCCATCAACATATCCTTGAGTCCTGCCTCTATCTTCTTGGCAATGACAATCTCATCTTCCCGAGTCAACAAATCCACAGTGCCCATCTCGCGCATATACATCCGAACTGGATCAGTTGTTCTACCAAATTCAGAATCTACTGCACCAAGAGCTGCTTCAGCTTCTTCTTCGGCCTCTTCCTCAGAGGTGACAGTGATAGCATTTTCATTCAGGATCAAAGTCTCAGCATCTGGGGCTTGCTCATAAACCATAATGCCGATGTCACTTAAAAGTGCAATCAATGTTTCTAGAGAGTCTGAATCTGATAATTCATCAGACATGACATCGTTAATCTCGCCATGAGTTAAATACCCTCTTGACTTTCCCATCTTAATTAAGTGCTTTAAGCGCGCTCGTCTTAACTCCTGCTGCTCTTCACTACCTAACTTAGTGGCATTAAATTCAAGCAATAAAGCTCTTTCTTTCGCTTTGCGATCTCGCGCTTTTTGACGATCTGTCCGAACATCACTATTAGGGTCTACTAGTGGCTTAATTTTTGGTTTACGGCCACGCGTTTTTTTAATTGGTTGTCCATGCTCATCTAAAGGGATCTCAGGTAATGAAATTGGATCTATAACTTCCTGACTTTCAACCTTGGTATTCTTAGGTTTCTTTTCCAGTAGTTTTTTATTTTGAACTGCTGTATCAACTTTTTTTGCTTCTAATATCTTTACTGGTTGCTTATTGAGATTTTTTATCTCGATTTTTGTTTTTTTATTCGTAACTTCCGTCGTAGGCTTTTTGTCAACAAGCTTCTTACCAGCAGCTTGAGTAACGGCTTTTTTTGGCGCTGCCTGAGCGACTATTTTTTGCGCTGTAACTTTTTTAACCGCTATCTTCTTAGCTGACGAAGTAACCGTTTTAATGGATTTGACCGGGGCATCTTGCTTGTTAGCCTTATTTGGAACCGGAGTTACTGATTTTGCTTTTTGAGGAACGACTTTACTACCACCCTTGGATACAGATTTATTTAACACTTTGACCTTTTTTACTGTTTTAACAGGAATAACAACTTTTTTACCTTTAACCAATGATGTAGGTTTCGAAGGCTTTTTTACCACCACTGGTTGTACTGGCGCACTTTTTTTAGTGATTGCCTTGCGGGGAATTATTTTTTTAACTGAAATGGTCTTTGGCATATTCGCTCTAGATTTAATAAATTGAAAAAATTATCTTCGTAATGCGTTTTAACAGTTATTGCCACCATTGAACATCGAATCACCTTAGAAGCATTTGGTGGTGTGCTTTTTTAAGCAATTTCGCCAAATTTATGCATCTTTGCCAAGAAAATGAACCACATATTTGCTAATGGTTGACTAAGTTATTGAATTAAATGTGAAATAGATAGCCCTCTATTATACTGAAAAATTGATACATTTTCCAGTTAAGACAAAGAAATTTTCCCTTATTTCGAATGGGTTTTTCTTTCCCCCTGACAAAGCGCAAATTTCTATCCGTTATTTTTCAATTTTGTAATAACTGCGCGATATCGATTTAAATCTTCATTCGTTTGTATGTTTTTATTAATTTTTTCAGTAATTTCTAACATTTCTTGCTTCAATATTTCAACTTCTACTTTTTTTAAAGCGCCATTTAAGTGAAGTGTCGCCTCTTCCAAGGAAAATTCAGTTTCAAATACTTTTTTCAAGAGTACATCATATGCCTTTGCATGGACTGATGTGGCTAAGATATTTTGAAAGGAAGCGAATTTTCCGTCTTCCGGCTCTTGTTTACATAATTCCAGTAAATCTTGCATGACTGCCTGAGTTTGTAGGTTTCGTGCCAAGGCAATTTTGAGAAGGGCTTGGCATTGTGTCGGTGATAATCTCTTACCCAAAAGTGGATATTGAATGAGTACCCGCATCAACTGTATTCCGATATCAGTAGGCGCAACTGGCTTTTGTTTAGCCAAATTTTCCATGGCCCTTAAATCGGCATTTTTCTGCCAATCCCGTTTGGGCAATTTTTTTAAGGTTTCCAATCCGCTAACGCCAGAGACACTTGCAGAACGCCCTGCGAAATGATTTACCTCAACAGACGCTATCCCATAAAATTGCTCCAACTCTAATTGCGTGATTCCCAGTCTCTTTGCTAATTCTCGTAAAATTTGTGTTCGTAAAGCAATCGGTGGCATTTTTTTAAAATAGACTTTCGCTTCATTTTGAGCTTGTGCTCTGCCCTCCGCTGTATTCCAATCTAAGCCCTCGCCAATAATATCGATGAAAAATACCGACAAAGGCTTCGCCTGTGAAATGGCCTGACTAAAAACCTCACCACCCATCTCTCTGACAAAACTGTCAGGATCGTGCTCTTTTGGAAGAAATAAGAATCGGATCTCCTTTTCGTCACTCAATAGTGCAATACTTGCCTCAAAGGCTCTTTTTGCAGCGCGCACGCCAGCCGCATCACCATCAAATGAAAAAACCACTTTATCCGAATGCCGCAGTAAAAGCTGGACATGACTCTCAGTAGAGGCTGTCCCTAAAGTGGCTACGGCATTGGGAAAGCCTAACTGGGCTAAAGCAACCACATCCATATAGCCCTCGCAAACTAATACATAAGACATTTCACGGATCGATTTTCTAGCTTCAAATAATCCATATAAAGTTTGCCCTTTTTTAAAGAGGGCTGTCTCAGGAGAATTTAAGTATTTTGGCTCGCCATGGTCAATAATACGGCCACCAAAACCGATCACTTGCCCTTTTAAATTTCGAATGGGGAACATAATCCGGTCACGAAAACGATCATATCGTTTAGCGATAGTTCGTCCTTCGGACTCGCCCTGAATGATTAAACCTGCCTCTACCAATGATTTAGCAATCGTGTCCTGACCATAACTACCAAAAACCTTCTCTAGGTTTTGCCAATCGTCATTGGCATATCCAATACCATAACGCTTTGCAATGTCTCCAGAAAGTCCGCGATTTTTCAAATACTGAATTGCTCTTTGATTTTTCTTTAACTTTCTTGATACCAGTTTGTCGCCTTTTGCAGTAACTCAGTTAAGGCAACAGCTTGTTCTTGTATCGCCATACCTACTGCTGATGGTGCCTCTTTTGGAACAGACAATCCGATAGTGCTAGCTAGATCCTCAATCGCATCAACAAAACTTAGGCCAGCATATTCCATTAAAAAATTAATTGCTGAACCATGAGCGCCACACCCAAAGCAATGATAAAACTGCTTTGTTTCGGACACTGAAAAAGAAGGCGACTTTTCTTGATGAAAGGGGCATAAACCCTGCAAATTTGAGCCTGATTTTTTTAACGTAACCGACTTACTAATCACGTCAACAATATCAACTCGATTTAATAAGTCATCAATAAATGTACGCGGTATCAAAAGGTCAAATCCTTGAATTATTTGGCACTTAAAGCAGCTTTTACAAGTGCTGATACTTTACCCATATCGGCTTGACCAGCTAATTCGGGCTTCAAAATGCCAATTACTTTTCCCATATCCTGTGGCCCAACCGCACCGGTAGCTTCAATAGTTTGTTTAACTTTTGCAAGTATTTCTACTTCCGATAATTGTGCGGGTAGATATGTTTCTAATAGCAGTAATTCCGAGGTTTCTTGATCTACTAAGTCTTGGCGTTTTGCAGTTGTAAATTGACTAATTGAATCCTTACGTTGCTTAATCATTCTTTCTACAATCGCAATAACCTGCGTATCAATTAACTCAATTCGCTCATCTACTTCTTTTTGTTTAATAGCTGCCAACAATAATCGAATAGTCCCTAAACGATTCATATCCTTGCTTCGCATGGCGTTTTTCATATCTTCGGTAATCGCACTTTTTAAATTCATGGCTCTTTCTTTCATTCGCTAGTTTAGTAAGCTTTTGGGGATATGCTTATTATGACAATAATTGGGAATCAACCCCTATTAAAAACCCCAAAAAAATAAAAACCCGCTTCATCAGTAGCGGGTTTTATCGAGGAGTGTTTTAAGAGCTTACCGAACTATCGTATCTTATCTATCGTATTTTATGTATTTGGTAATTGTTGCTAAAGTTGATACGGAAGTTGATGCGGTAGGTAGTAAGATAGTTGATACCATTGATGCCGTAGTTGATGCCGTAGTTGAAGCTTTCATACTACCGAATCTTGAACTCTAAATTAATTCATTTGTACTTCGTGTTCGACAAATTGATATCTTTTTATTTAATTAGTCATCATGTGAATGATTGACAGACACAATTGACTTATATTGCTCAACTCAAATACTGCCTACTTCATACTTCTTACTGCCGATTAGGTCAATGTTATTTTTATTGGGGTTGCATTAATAGATGCTCGTATCTTAAAACTTACTATAACGTAATAAATTTAGAAAAGTTTCTTCGGTAACATCTGACTTCGAATACGCTTGTAATGCCGTTTGGCTGCAGCAGCTTTTTTTCGCTTACGCTCCGCTGTCGGTTTTTCATAAAACTCTCTAGCACGCAAGTCAGTTAGCAAGCCATTTTTTTCAATGGTGCGTTTGAATCGTCTTAAGGCAACTTCAAATGGTTCGTTTTCACGAAGGCGGATAGTAGTCATGTAGAAATATTCGTAAATTACTAAAAATAGAATTGTATCATGAGAAAATAGGTTTATGTATATCTTAGGCATAGAAACTTCTTGTGACGAAACGGGCGTAGCAATTTATGACTCGTCCTTTATAGAAAAAGGCGAGCCTGCCCATCTTGGGTTAATCAGCCAAGCGCTATTTTCCCAGGTCGAAATGCATCAAGAGTATGGTGGAGTTGTCCCAGAGTTGGCCTCTAGAGACCATGTAAGGCAAATCCTACCCTTAATTGACTTATGTCTAAAAGACGCCGAATTACGCCTGTGTGATCTAAATACCATCGCTTACACCCAAGGGCCTGGACTTGCCGGTGCCTTGTTAGTGGGCACTTCGATTGCCAAATCGATCGCCTATAGCCTAAATATTGCAGCAATCGGTATCCACCACCTAGAAGGACACCTCTTATCCCCTTTGCTTTCGCCCAATCTGCCCGCAGGACATATTCATCATCTATTTCCATTTTTGGCCCTTCTTGTTTCGGGGGGGCACACTCAAATCATGCTTGTAAAAGGGGTGGGAGAGTATGAACTACTTGGCGAAACTCTTGATGATGCGGCCGGAGAGGCCTTCGATAAAACCTCCAAATTATTAGGCTTAGGCTACCCGGGTGGGCCCCTAGTGTCAGCTCTTGCCCTGAAGGGAAAGCCCTCTCAAATACGGCTACCTAGACCACTGTTACATTCGAAAAATCTTGATTTTTCCTTTGCAGGCCTAAAAACGGCCGTTTTAACGCAAGTCAAATTATCGGCTCAGCTACCCAAGTCAGAACTAGAACAATTTAAGGCTGACCTGGCGCTGGATTTTGTTAATTCAGTCGTTGATGTACTTACTGCCAAGGTACTGCAAGCAGCTAAAGAGACCGGTTGCCAACGATTAATCGTTGCTGGCGGCGTTGGAGCAAATCTGCAATTACGTGAGTCTTTAAATAAGCTTGCGCATCATCCCCAATTACCAGTCACAACCCTTTACCCCCCCCTAAACCTCTGCACAGATAATGGGGCTATGATTGCCTTCGCAGCAACTTTGCAACTTCTCAAAAACTCTTCGCAAATCGACCAAAGCTTAGCTTTTAATGTTAAGCCACGCTGGACTTTAGGAAATTGATAGCCCTTTTAGCTACTAATTACCGACAGCTATACCTTAAAAATTGCGCGTAAAAGCCCAACGCGTGATTTCACGAAGTGGGTCAGCTTCACTACCCCAGTAATTTAAAGCAAGTAAAGATCGTTCTAACAACTCCTGCGCGTATAGCTTGGATTTTTCTAGTCCCATTAACGTAACAAATGTGGGTTTGTGGTCTTCCTCATCTTTACCCGCAGTTTTACCTAAAGTTGAAGAGTCCTGAGTAGCGTCCAAAATATCATCTGTTACTTGAAAACCCAAGCCGATATCTTGGGCTATCTGATCTAAGATCGATCGGTTCGGAGCAGATAAACCTCCTAAAATAGCGCCAAAACGAATTGCAGACCGAAGCAAAGCACCGGTCTTTAAACGATGCATCAATACCAAATCCTCTTGCTTTAACCACTTGCCAACACTAGCTAAATCAATAGCCTGTCCACCACACATACCATGAGCCCCTGCGCTTAATGCGAGCTCTCGAATCAATTCTAAGGAAATATCACTTGATATTTCAAGTGAACTCAATAACCCAAAGGCTTGCGCCTGCATCGCGTCACCAACTAATAAGGCAGTCGCCTCATCATAAGCTTTATGGGTCGTTGGCTTCCCCCTTCGTAAGTCGTCATTGTCCATTGATGGTAAATCATCGTGGACGAGCGAGTAGGTGTGAATTAACTCCAAAGCAGCGCCTGCTTGATCGACTGCAAGAATATTTTGCTGATTGTTGGGGAAGTCGCTGCCGAGGTAATAGGTAGAGTAAACCAATAAGGGGCGTATTCTTTTACCACCAGCCCCAACGGCATAGGCCATGGCTTCTTCTAATCTACTGACACTTTTAAATCCGGATGGTGTCGATAAGAGGAGTGTCTTCTCTATTCTTTGGAGATGCTCATCATGCCACTGTTGCCAAACAAACATAGCTCATTCCCGTTATTCTGCTTCGAAGATTCGAATTTGTTGTTCTACTTGCTCTAATAATACTTGGCATTTTTTGATGAGCTCTGTACCGCGTTGATAAGCAATTAATGTCTCCTCTAAGCTTAATTTGCCAGACTCCATATCGCCGATTAATTTTTCTAATTCCTGCACAGATAACTCATAGCTGGGCTGATTTGTGGCGGTATTCGCTGCACTCGTTTGAGTTTTTATTGACTTGCTTGGGCTCATGACTTTTCTTTTATCTCTTTCATCGATGGTCTTTGAATAATAGACATCAAAATACATTTTAAGTATAATATCTGATTCCTTTCCAATATCGACATGTCGATAGTTGGATTGGTTATTCCGCTTAGCTTCGGCTGACTTTTTTCGGGGGTGGGGAGAATGACTAATCTGGCTACCGCGCAGCAACTTGCGCCGTCCAATTTACAGTTACCAGTAAGCGCCTATCTTGACGCTGAATTGTTTCAACAAGAAATGGGCTTGCTTTTTAAGCAAGGCCCACAATATGTAGGCCATGAGTTGATGGTGCCAAACTCAGGTGATTTTCAAACCTTACAGAATGAAAATCATGGGCGAGTTTTAATCCGAAATGACCATGGTGTTGAGCTTCTATCTAATGTGTGTAGGCATCGCCAAGCTATTATGCTAAATGGCAAGGGAAAAACGGATAACATCATCTGCCCACTGCATCGTTGGACCTATGATTTACACGGACAACTCTTAGGTGCACCCCACTTTGAAAATAACCCCTGTTTGCATCTTGGAAAAAGTCCCCTACAAAATTGGCAAGGCCTTTTATTTGACGGCCAAAGAAATGTCTATGATGATCTAAAAAATTTGGGTGTTAAAGACCATCTGAATTTTTCTGGATATCTGTTAGACCATGTAGAAATCCATGAATGTAACTACAACTGGAAAACCTTTATTGAAGTCTACCTTGAGGACTATCATGTCGGCCCTTTTCATCCGGGATTAGGGCAGTTTGTTAGTTGTGATAATTTATCCTGGGAGTTTGGACCGTGGTACAGCGTTCAAACAGTGGGCCTTAATAAGCAACTCAAAAAACCTGGCTCGGTAGTTTATTCAAAGTGGCATGAGGCAGTCTTGCGTCATTACGGTAATAAATTACCGCAATACGGCGCCATTTGGCTGACCTACTATCCCAATGTCATGGTCGAGTGGTACCCCGGCGTCTTATGCATCTCTACTCTACAACCGATCAGTCCAAACCAAACGCGCAATATCGTTGAATTTTACTATCCTGAAGAAATTGTTTGGTTCGAAAAAGAATTTATTGACGCCGAAAGAGCAGCCTATATGGAAACCTGTATTGAAGATGATGAAATTGCCCAGCGAATGGATGCTGGCCGCGCTGCTTTATTCGCACGAGGGGTTAATGAAGTAGGTCCGTATCAAAGCCCCATGGAAGATGGTATGCAACATTTTCATGAGTGGTACCGTCAAGCGATGCTAGGCCAATCAGCTCTTTGAAACATCTTAAAATACTCCAGAAGTAACACTTTCGTTGACCAAAGGGTTGTCAAAACAAACAACCCAAGATCTAGTGCTCTAATAAAGAAAGCCCAATCACAACAAGAACACCTAATAGGATCGTTGAAATCTGACGAATCGACTCCCTTAACTGAAAGCGCCGATGCATCTGCGGCATTAAATCACTAACCGCAATATAAATAAAACTACTAGACGCAAAAACTAACAAATATGGAATGATTGTCATCGTTTGCTCTAAAAAGAAATACCCAATTACCCCACCAATGACTGATAGCAAGCCACAGATCAAGTTGTAAATTAAAGCCCGAGCCCTAGAAAAGCCAGCATTGAGCATCACCATAAAATTACCAATCTCCTGCGGTATTTCATGAGCAATAATTGCAGCAGCGGTCAATAAGCCAACCGCAGGATTTGCTAAAAAAGCAGCCGCAATTAATATGCCATCAACAAAGTTGTGAACCCCATCACCAACTAAAATCATCCAACCACTTTGGCCAACATTTTCAGCATCATGGCCCTTGTGATGATTATGCCCATCTCCTTCATGGTGGTGATTGTGTCTTAGTAGCGCGACTTTTTCCAGCATAAAAAAGAATAGAATTCCGGCGAGGAGTAAGGCAAACAACGTACTCGCCTCCACATCGGGTGACTCAAAAGCCTCTGGTAGCGCATGTAAGAATGCTGTAGCCAATAAAATTCCGACCGAAAAACTCACCATATTGTCGACAATAATGGTTAAAAACCGAAATGTTAGTAATGCCGCCGCTGTAATGCTCACAACACCCGCCGCAAATGTTGCAATCAAAATCCAGGTAAGAATCATACGAACCTCAGTTAATCAATCAATGTGCTTCCTCCCAATTATCACCTATTCCAATTCCGACCTCGAGAGGAACTCTTAACTTTGCGACGCAGACCATTAAATGATTAACCTGCTTTTGAACGAGATCTAATTCGTTTTCTGGCACCTCCAAGACCAGTTCATCATGGACTTGTAATAATAATTTTGTTTTTAAATTCTGTTCCTCTAACCAAGCTTGCACTGCAATCATCGATAACTTGATTAAGTCAGCTGCAGTACCCTGCATGGGTGCATTAATCGCGGCCCGTTCAGCTCCTTGCCGTCGCATACCATTTGTACTGTGAATCTCCGGCAACCATAAACGACGCCCAAAGACTGTCTCTACAAAGCCTTGCTCCTTAGCCGTAATTCGGGTTTGTGCCATATATTTTGCAACGCCAGGATAGCGTCCAAAATATTTATCAATATAACTTTGAGCCGCTGAACGCTCTATGCCTAAATTACTTGCCAAGCCATAAGCACTCATGCCATAAATCAATCCAAAATTGATGACCTTGGCATATCTTCTTTGCTCTGAACTAACATCCTCAAGGGTAATGCCAAAAATCTCCGCAGCAGTCGCTTGATGAATGTCCTTGCCAGTAGCAAAGGCTTCTAATAATTGCGGATCTTGCGCTATGTGTGCCATAATTCGTAATTCGATTTGCGAATAGTCTGCTGATAGCAACTTACATCCCGATCTGGCTATAAAGGCCTCCCGAATCTTTCTTCCTTCTTGCGTCCGAATCGGAATATTTTGTAAATTGGGCTCATTGGAGGCTAAACGCCCAGTGGCAGCAACCGACTGCGCATAATTTGTATGAACCCTACCAGTTTCTGGGTTCATCATTTTAGGTAATTTTTCAATATATGTTGATTGCAACTTAGCGAGGCTTCGATAATCTAAAATTCTCGCCGGCAATGGATAGTCCTCAGAAAGTTTTTGTAAAACTTCTTCATCTGTTGACGGTGCTCCCCCAGGTGTTTTTTTAATCACGGGTAATTTTTGAATCGTAAATAAGATCTCGCCAATCTGTTTGGGCGACTGAATATTAAAAGGCTGGCCAGCTAGCGCAAAAATTTCTGTTTCAAGCTCCAACATCCTTCGCCCAACTACCTGCCCCTGTTGCGCTAATTTTTGGGTATCAATCAAAATACCATTTGTTTCCATAATGCCCAAAACACGCATCGTAGGTAACTCTAATTGCTCATAAACAAAACGTAACTTTTCATCTTTTTCAATCAATGGCCACAAGTACTGGTGCAGCCGTAAAGTAATATCAGCATCCTCTGCAGCGTATTGCGTTGCTTGGGCGAGGTTGACTTGATCAAATGTAATTTGGGACACGCCCTTACCACAAACCTCTTCATAACTAATTGTCTTAATCCCCAAATGTCTGAGAGCTAAGTTATCCATATTGTGCGGTTTATGCGACTCATAAACGTAGGACTGCAAAATCGTATCATGCATAATGCCCGCTAATCGCACACCATGGTTGGCAAATATGTGCTGATCAAACTTTAAGTTTTGTCCAACTTTCTTCGCTTGTGCATCTTCAAGCCATGGCTTTAAATATGCAAAAACTTGTTCGCGATTGAGCTGCTGCTCTGCAGTGCTATGCTGAAAAGGAATATAGCAAGCCTGTCCTGGTTCTACAGCTAAAGAAATCCCAACCATTTCAGATCGCATCGGTTCTAGCCCATTTGTTTCAGTATCAATACACGTAAGCGTCGATTCCTGTATTTTTTGCAACCAAAGACTTAACTGCTCTATGGTTGTGACACATTCATAGTTGGTCGCAAAAGTTTCTGCTGTGAGGCTGATTGCCGACTGCGGCGCAGATGCTGGCTGACTTGTATTTATTTCAGTTTGTGATAACTGATCATCAACATATTCCTTTAACCAAGTTTTAAAGCCATACCGAATGAATAACTCGCGCAGCAAGTCATGGTTTTCCGCTTTTACCAATAACTCGGATAAGTCTGTTAAATACGCATCTAACTGACAGTCTACCTTCACAGTTAATAATTTTTTAGCGTGTACTAACCAGTCTAAAGAGTTGCGGAGATTTTCTCCTACGACGCCTTTAATTTGATCGGCGTGAGCTACTAATTGATCTAAGCTACCGAATTCAGTAAGCCACTTAACAGCTGTTTTAGGGCCGGCTTTAGAAACGCCAGGGACGTTGTCAACGGTATCGCCCGTAATCGTTAAGAAGTCAACAATTAACTCTGGAGGAATCCCAAATTTGTTAATCACCCCTTGCCGATCTAATTTTTCATTACTCATTGTATTGACCAGGGTCACGTTGGCATTGACTAGTTGCGCTAAATCTTTATCCCCCGTAGAAATGACTGTCTGCCAACCTAGCTCACTGGCTTGCCTAGCTAAAGTTCCGATAACGTCATCAGCCTCTACCCCCGGTACCATAATAACTGGCCACCCCAGTGCTTTAACAACCGCATGAATAGGCTCAATCTGCTTCACTAAATCCTCAGGCATTGGGGATCGATTCGCTTTATATTGCGGATACCATTCATCACGAAAAGTCGGACCTTTGGCGTCAAAAATACAAGCAATATGGGTGGTTGGGATTTCTTGCCTAGCCCTTCGCAACATATTGATCATGCCATAAATGGCACCGGTCGGCTCGCCTGATGGATTTCGTAAATCAGGCATCGCGTGAAAGGCCCTATAAAGGTAGCTAGAGCCATCAACTAGTAATAATAATTGTGTATTCATCCCATAATCGTACAATTAACTCATCAATACTACTATTTTTTTAAAATATGCCCCTTATGCTAAAGCTCAAACTACTCTCTTTTGTTACTGTCCTACTGATGTCAAACTTAGCTTTTGCCCAAAGTTCAAAACCAAATAACAGCTCACCAGGTGAAGCACTGAGCCAAACAGAATTGAATGAGCTGAATCGACAACCCCTCCTGAAGACTCAGGGTGCAAAAGATGGTGTTCTAGGCGCAGAGCAAAGACAACTCTCCTTTGAACATAAAGAAGAGAATGGTACACATATCCGAGAATACCGAGAAATGGGTAAACCGATCGATATTCAAGTCCAAACGCGAATGGGTAGTTACCAAATGAGTCAGCCAACCGATCTAACGCCCGTGATCTCTGAGAAAACTATTCAGCGAGTGCCGTCTATTCAACTGCCCTTTTAAAAAGTATGGCAGTTTACACCCCTCTATCGTTAGAAGATGCCTCAATTTGGTTTGATCACTCCTATCAATTAGGCACCCTTCAAACCATCAAAGGGATTAATTCCGGTATAGAAAATAGTAATTTTTTTATTAGCGCCTCTGACGAGGGACAAGTTACTGAGTTTGTACTTACAATCTTTGAGCGTTTAAGTCAGCAAGAGTTACTCTATTACCTTGAACTAATGCAATATTTAGCCAATCAAGGCCTCCAAGTTCCTAAACCGATCCAGGATCGTCAAGGGCAATTAATTCAAGTATTAAAGGGTAAGCCCGCCACTGTCGTAACTAAACTCGAAGGTAGCCCAATTGCGGAGCCTAAGTCCCCGCATTGCCAGGCTGTTGGTCAAGCGCTAGCTAAAATGCATCTGGCAGGGCAAAATTACCAAAATGTACAAATCAATTTGCGCGGCCTACACTGGTGGCAACAAACTGTCCCAGAAATTCTGCCTTTTGTACAACCAGAACAAGCTAAACTTCTACTCGGTGAGTTACAAGCCCAAGAAGTTTTTTTTGCTAGCTCCGAATACAGTAAACTCCCCCAAGGCCCAAGCCATTGCGATCTTTTTCGCGATAATGTTCTTTTCAAACAAACCTCTTCTGTTGAATTGTCAGGCTTTTTTGATTTTTATTTCGCTGGAACTGATAAATGGCTTTTTGATCTAGCGGTGTCCGTCAATGACTGGTGTATCGATCAGGCTTCCGGCGAACTTCAACAGAACTTAACTAGTGCTTTGTTAAAGGCTTATCAAAGTATCCGACCATTCCAAGCTGAGGAAATAAGCTCCTGGACGATGATGCTTCGAGCTGCTGCACTGCGGTTTTGGATTTCTCGACTGTGGGATTTTTACCTCCCCAGAAATGCGCAATTACTCACCGCGCACGATCCGCAACACTTCGAACGGATCTTGCGCCTAAGGATTTTAAATCATGCAAATTAATCGCCTTTCTCCTCAAGCAGGATATATTTGGATTCGCCAAGGGATGTGGCTTTTTAAACAAAGTCCATTCACTTTCTTGATGCTGGTTTTTTTATATATTTTTGTTGTCCAACTCTCGATGTTTGTTCCTATACTAGGCCTATTCTTAGTCTTGATATTGAATCCTGTTATTGCCGTAGGATTTTTAACAGCCTGTCAAAAGGTTATCCTCAAAGAACTAGTTAAGCCTTCTATTTATATCTCCCCCTTAAAAGACTTGGGGCCTCAAGTCAGGCTCAATTTACTCAAACTCGGTGGCATCTATGCTCTTCTCATAGTGCTTTTGAGCCTTGTTGCTGCGCAATTTGTTGATGTAGAAAAAATCCTTCCCTTGCTCACCAATAATCAAATGAGTGCCCCTGAAATGATTCAAGAAATGTCGACTGCAATTATTGTCGGAGCCTGTTTGTATATGCCAATTGCAATCCTTATGTGGTTTTCCCCTCAACTCGTTGCGTGGCAAGGTATGAGCGTTTTTAAGGCATTATTTGGCAGTTGGATGGGGTTTTGGCTAAATAAAGGGGCGTTTTTTGTTTATTTCAGTACTTGGGCAGTAATCCTTATTGCAATACCCTTGATATTAGGCGCTCTTTTTGATGCAATTGGCATGGCCCAATACGCCTCCTACCTCATTACCCCTCTCTCAATGTGGGCATTGACTGTTTTGTATTGTAGTTTTTTTGCCACCTGGAAAGGCTGCTTTTTGGACAGCATCCAAAATTCTGAGCCCAATTTACAAACCCTCAATCAGCCCATCGAATAATTAAATAGCGGTCAATTTAGCAATACTTAGCTGCAGCCATTTAACCCCGTGTCGGGCGAATTGAACTTGGGCACGCGCATCTGTGCCGAGGCCCTCTAAGCCTGTCAAGCGACCTTCTCCAAACTTAGCATGAAAGACCTGTTGGCCAACATAAAAACCATGCTCAGATGGCTTTTTACTGACTACTGTGATGGCTGTGTCGGAATTTTTTCTCAACGGAGGGACATCTTGACTAAGACTAGCACTTCCCCAACTAGGGTTAACTTGCCTCATAGAAGACCCACCCCACCGATTATCGGTTGTTCTTGGAGTTAAGATTTTTAAACATGATTTCGGTAATTCCTCTAAAAATCTTGAGGGTAGGTTGTACCGCACCTGACCATGCAACATTCTGGATTGTGTATGCGATAGATATAAGCGGTCCCTTGCCCGCGTAATCGCAACATACATCAGACGCCGCTCCTCCTCTAAGCCCTTTGGCTCATTAATACTATTTTCATGAGGAAACAAACCCTCCTCTAAACCGGTAATAAAGACCGCCTTAAACTCCAAGCCCTTCGAGGAGTGAACCGTCATTAGTTGCACCGCATCTTGACCAGCCTGTGCTTGATTGTCGCCCGCTTCAAGCGATGCATGCGCAAGAAATCCAGCTAATGGAGACATCTCCGGCAGATCAAACTCAGTAAGCTGATCGTCCAAGACAACTTGCTCAGTCAAATGCGAATTTCTCAGCGCTGGCGTCAACGCAATAGCGTCTTGCCCCATCCCCTCTTCAGCCACAAACGCAGTGGCAGCATTAATTAATTCTCGTAAATTTTCAATGCGATCTTGGCCTTCTCGTTCTGCTAAATAATGCTGTATCAAGCCACTATGAACAATCATAAAATCAATTAATTCGGGTAAGGTATTGTGGCGTGTCGACTCCCGCATATGATCAATTAAACGAATAAAACTACTAATCGATGCACTAGCTTTACCTTCGATCATTGAGGCCGCACTATACAAGGAACACTGCTGCGTTTTCGCAATGTCTTGTAAAGACTCTATCGACCTTGCACCAATTCCGCGCGTGGGAAAATTGACAATCCTTGAGAAGGCCGTGTCATCGTTAGGGTTTTCTAATAGCCGTAAATAGGCTAAGGCATGTTTAATCTCCGCACGTTCAAAAAATCGTAATCCCCCATAAACGCGATAAGGAATGCCTGCTGAAAATAAGCTGTGCTCAATAATACGTGATTGCGCATTGCTTCGATACAAAATAGCAACCTCACTACGCGTCATCCCATCGTTGATTAATCCCCGAATTTCATCAACTAACCAGGTGGCTTCAAGCCCGTCGCTATGCGCTTCAAATAAGCGAACTAGCTCACCGTGACCCGCATCTGTTCTTAAGTTTTTACCCAATCGCTCCGTGTTGTGCGCAATTAAATGGTTAGCAGAATCTAAAATATTGGCGTGTGAGCGATAGTTTTGTTCAAGCTTAACCGTCGTCGGTTTAAACTGCCGCTCAAATAAGCGCATATTTGCTACGTCTGCCCCTCGAAAGCCATAAATGCTTTGATCGTCATCACCAACTGCAAAAACAGATGCCGCACTAGCTTGGCCTTGACCAGATAATAGTTTTAGCCAAGAGTATTGCAAAGCATTCGTATCTTGAAACTCATCGACCAAAATATGCCTAAAGCGCTTCTGATAATGCTCACGTATGGGCTCGTGATGTTTTAATAATTCATATGAACGAAGTAGTAACTCAGAAAAATCAACAACCCCCTCACGCTGACACTGCTCCTCATATGCCTGATAGAGTTTAATCAGCATCACTTGAAATTCATCGGTCCCAGTCATGTCTCGGGGTCTTTGCCCGCGTTCTTTAGCGTGCGCAATAAAATATTGCACCTGCTTGGCAGGATATTTCTCATCATCAACTTGTAAGATTTTTAAGAGTCGCTTAATGGCTGATAACTGATCTTGTGTGTCCAAGATTTGAAAGGTAGAGGGTAACCCCGCATCTTGAAAATGCGCTCGTAATAGCCGATTACATAATCCATGAAAAGTCCCAACCCACATGCCTCGTGTATTAATTGGCAACATCGTGGATAATCGGGTTAACATCTCTTTCGCGGCCTTATTGGTAAAAGTTACCGCCAAAACCCCGATGGGTGATATTTGCCCCGTTTGTATCAGCCAAGCAATGCGAGTGGTGAGAACTCTGGTCTTTCCGCTTCCTGCACCTGCTAGTATTAAAGCTGACTGGGCATGACCACTATTGCTTTGATTCGGCAAAGTTACTGCTTGCAGTTGTTCGGGATTTAAATGGTGGAGAAGTTCAGTCACAAGGTCTCGTTTAAATACCTCATTATAATTTGAAGCATATGTCTACACCTGAAAATATTTCTGCCACCATCAATACTCCACCAAAAGAGTCTTTTGCTATTCCTGAATTAGCAAAAAGCTATGAGCCAAGCCTGATTGAATCCACTCTGAACCAACTATGGCTAGATAAGAAAATTGGTCAAGTGACGATACGTCCCCACCAAGACAATTTTTGTATTCAACTCCCTCCCCCCAATGTAACTGGAACTTTACACATGGGGCATGCCTTTAACCAAACAATTATGGATGGCTTAACGCGTCATGCCCGCATGCAGGGTAAAAATACATTATGGGTTCCAGGCACTGATCATGCCGGTATTGCTACTCAAATTGTGGTTGAGCGGCAATTGGATATACAAAAAATTTCGCGGCATGACCTCGGGCGAGAAAAGTTTTTAGAGAAAGTTTGGGCCTGGAAAGATTTATCTGGGTCAACGATTACTCAGCAAATTAAGCGTCTTGGAGCCTCCATTGATTGGGATCGCGAGTACTTCACGATGGACCCCACCATGTCTGAGGCGGTTGTAGAGGTCTTTGTAACGCTCTATGAGCAGGGCCTGATATACCGTGGCAAACGCCTAGTCAATTGGGATCCAGTCTTAGGTACGGCCGTTTCTGATCTCGAAGTTGAAAGTAAAGAAGAGCAAGGGTATATGTGGCAAATCCACTACCCACTCGTGGATGGATCCGGTCAACTAACTGTTGCCACAACCAGACCTGAGACAATGCTAGGCGACGTTGCTGTCATGGTTCACCCAGAAGATGAACGGTATCGGCATTTAATTGGGAAGATGGTTCATCTACCTCTTTGTAATCGACAAATACCGATCATCGGGGATGATTATGTCGATCCAAGTTTTGGCACAGGTGTTGTCAAAGTGACTCCAGCGCATGACTTTAATGACTACGCTGTTGGTCAAAGACACCATCTACAACCGATCTGCATACTGACACTAGATGCCAAGATCAATGACAATGCTCCGAGTCCTTATCAAGGTTTAGATCGCTTTATTGCCAGAAAAAAAATAGTAGATGATCTACATACTAGCGGATTTCTAGCGCAAGTAAAAGAACACGTTCTAATGGTGCCGCGAGGTGACCGAACCCAAGCAATTATTGAGCCAATGCTGACTGATCAGTGGTTTGTAGCGATGTCAAAGCCAACTGAACACAATCAATACCGCCCTGGAGAGTCCATCGCAAGCGCTGCCTTTTTAGCAGTGCAAGAGGGTGATATCAAACTTGTCCCTGAAAATTGGGTATCGACCTACAACCAGTGGCTTGAAAACATCCAAGATTGGTGTATCTCCCGTCAACTTTGGTGGGGGCATCAAATACCAGCTTGGTACCTCGAGGATGGGAGCGTCATTGTTGCCAAGTCAGAGGCTGAGGCAACAGCCAAAGCCTTAGCGATTGGATACAAGGGTTCGCTGCGACGTGATGAAGATGTTCTTGATACCTGGTTTAGTTCTGCTTTAGTGCCTTTTTCCTCTCTTGGTTGGCCTAAGAAAACTGAACTTTTAACACATTTCTTACCATCATCTGTCCTAGTAACTGGCTTTGATATTATCTTTTTCTGGGTTGCCAGAATGATTATGATGTCTTGCCACTTTACCGGTCAGGTACCGTTCAAGCAGGTCTATGTGCATGGACTAGTTCGAGATGCTGATGGTCAAAAAATGAGTAAATCCAAAGGCAATACGCTTGATCCGATAGATCTCATTGATGGAATTAACTTCGATGATCTCCTTGCGAAAAGAGTTCAAGGTCTAATGAACCCGAAGGACGCAGATCATATAGCTAAAAAAACACGTAAAGAGTTTCCTGATGGAATTGTGCCTTATGGTGCAGATGCCCTGCGATTTACTTTTGCCTCCATGGCAACGCTTGGGAGAAATGTTAATTTTGACCAAAAACGTTGTGAAGGTTACAGAAATTTCTGTAACAAGTTATGGAATGCCACGCGTTTTGTTTTGATGAACTGCTCTGGCGACGATCTATCTAATGGTATCGCGCCTTGTGTAGGCGATTGTGGTCCAGATGGTTATTTGCATTTCTCACCTGCGGACCGGTGGATTGTTTCACAACTGCAACGGGTTGAACAAGAGATAGATCGCGGGTTCCAAGAGTATCGTTTTGATTTAATCGCTAGCGCTTTATATCAATTTGTATGGGACGAATATTGCGATTGGTACCTCGAACTTGCGAAAGTGCAATTACAAAACAATTCCCCAGCAAACCAACGGGGAACGCGCAGAACTCTTTTGCGTGTTTTAGAAACGATCCTAAGACTTGCCCATCCACTAATCCCCTTTATCACAGAAGAATTGTGGCAAAGCGTCGCACCGAAATCAGGTAAGGTTTTAGCAGATTGCCCTTTACAAAGTATCGCACTTCAACCCTACCCCAAAGCCCAACTTACAAAGCTGGATGAAGCAAGTGAGGTTTGGATCACCACGTTGAAAAATTTAGTAAATGCCTGCCGAAATTTACGCGGTGAAATGCAAATTTCACCTGCAAAAAAAGTGCCTCTTGTAATTCAATGTAAGGCAGATTTCCTCACGGAAATGCTGCCCTACCTCAAAAGCCTAGCAAAACTATCCGACATCAAGATTGACCCCACAGGAGCAATCATTGACGAACTCGGGAAAAATGCTCCCGTAGTTATTTTAGAGGGTACTAGACTTCTTTTAGAAGTCGAACTTGATTTAGAATTCGAAAAGTCTCGTCTCCAAAAAGAGCTTACTCGTTTAGCAAAAGAAATCGAAAAAAGTGGGCATAAACTGCACAATGAAGAATTTATAAAACGCGCGCCAGCTGAAGTGGTAGTCCAAGAACAAGCCCGTTTAAAGGATTTCGAAGCTCTGCATGAACAGTTACTAACCCAATATAAACGCCTGACGTAATGAAAGTGATTTCCCATGAAAACACATATCTTTAAAGCTGTTTTTCCAGTAGCTGGTCTCGGAACACGTTTTCTACCTGCAACAAAAGCCATGCCCAAAGAAATGTTAACCGTTGTTGATAAACCATTGATTCAGTATGCGGTCGAAGAAGCTATTGCCGCTGGGATTACCGAACTCATCTTTGTGACTGGGAGAAGTAAACGGGCTATTGAGGATCATTTTGATAAGGCTTATGAGTTAGAAAATGAATTAGAACAAAAAAATAAAAAAGATTTATTAGAGATTGTTCAAAATATCAAGCCGAGTCATGTGGATTGTGTTTATGTGCGCCAAGCAGAAGCCCTAGGGCTTGGTCATGCAATTCTGTGTGCAGAAAAGCTAGTAGCAGATGATCCTTTTGCAGTCATTTTGGCAGATGATCTTCTGACTGGCCAGCCACCTGTATTAAAGCAAATGGTCGATGTCTACCAACACTATCGCTGCTCAGTAATTGGTATTGAACCGATCGAAAAAGAACAAAGCAGGTCCTATGGCGTGATTGCTGGCAAAAAATGGGATGACAAACTGTATAAACTCTCAGGAATTATCGAAAAACCAGCGCCAGAAGATGCGCCCTCTAATTTAGGGGTAGTTGGGCGTTATGTGCTGTCTCCAAATATCTTTGAACATATTCGTAATCTGAAACCGGGAGCCGGTGGCGAGTACCAACTAACTGACGCTCTTCAAAATCTTTTGCAAAAAGAACAAATATTGGCTTATCAATATGATGGTGTTCGCTATGATTGCGGTAGTAAAATCGGCTATCTTAAAGCGACTGTAGAATTTGCTTTAAATCACCAAGAAGTCAGAGATGAGTTTGCAAAATTTTTAAAAGAAAAAAACTTCACTCATCAATAGAGGTAATTTCTTTTTTTACCACTAATTTAAGTCAGCTGATCTCGTTAATGAATTGATTCGCCATTATGGGCAGCCTCCTGAAGACAAAATCTTTGCCAACAGCTCTTTTGACTTAACGACGACGCAAATAAAAAACCCACGTCCCAGCCAAATTTTCTTGCCCAACCAACAAATTACCCGTGTGTTTAGCAAACATCGGGATATCCTGCTCGGAACTGGGGTCTGTCGTTATCACTTTTAAAATATGCCCCGTAGGCATATCAGCCAGGGCCTTTTTTGTTCGAAGAACGGGTAATGGGCAAATCATGCCCTGACAATCTTCTTCTTTATCAACCTGCTCTGGAATCATAAATGCTCCACTAACCAATTGTTTACGCTTGCAAGTGCTCCCGATAAGTTTTCGGGTTGAGTTCCTCCAGCCATCGCTAAATCAGGCTTACCGCCACCCTTACCACCCACTTGCATAGCAACGTAGTTGACTAAAACTCCAGCTTGAACACGCTTGATTAAATCAGATGTTACACCAGCAATTAATTGTAATTTACCATCATGAACACTAGCTAACAAAACAATGCAACTACCTAATTTGTTCTTGATTTGATCAACCGTCTCGCGTAAAACTTTTGAATCTGCCACATCAAATTGGGTCACTAAAACTTTCACGCCTTGCACGGTAATGACTTGACTGATTAATTCGTTGCCCTGATTAGAGGCTAATTTAGATTGACTACGCATTAATTCTTTTTCTAATTCACGCACATGTTCTTGTAATTGCAAAACACGTTGTTCTATCTCATCAGGATTGGCTTTTAGGATATGCGCGGCATTGAACACTTGTGCTTCAAGTTTTTGTATACGCGACAAGCTTTGCTGACCAGTAACCGCTTCGATCCGCCGAATGCCTGCTGCCACACCACTCTCAGAGCAAATTTTAAATAACCCAATATCGCCAGTTCTAGTTACATGCGTACCGCCACACAGCTCTTTTGAGGTGCCAATTTCTAAAACGCGAACCGATTCTCCATATTTCTCTCCAAAGAGCATCATCGCACCTGTTTTTTGGGCCTGCTCTAATGACATTACTTGCGCAGTGGTGGCTTGATTATTGAGTATTTCCGAGTTGACAAGCTCCTCTACACGTAACATCTCCTCTCGTGAAACAGGTGTAGTATGGGCAAAATCAAAGCGTGTTTTACTCGCGTCGACTAAGGATCCTCTTTGCTGGACATGCGAACCTAAAACTTCTCGCAAGGCTTTATGCATGAGATGCGTCACGCTGTGATTGCGCATAATTGCCTGTCGATTTGTCATATCCACCCGAGCAGACAGTCGATCGTTGACCCGCATAGTGCCCTCTTCTAAAATCCCATGATGGCCAAAAACATCTGCCTGAATTTTTAAGGTATCTTCAACCAAAAAGAATGTCTGCGCATTACGCATCTCACCACAATCTCCAACCTGCCCACCAGATTCGGCATAAAAAGGTGTCTTATCTAAAACCAGAACGGCATGCGTTCCGCTAGTAATTTCTGGGACTAAATTCCCATCTACATAAATTGCTAAAACCACCACGTCAGGGGAACTTAAATGCTCATACCCGTCAAAAACCGTTGCATCTCCTTGGTATGACAGTCCCTGTGCCATCTTAAATTTACCAGCAGCTCTCGCCTGATCCTTTTGGATCTGCATAGCCGATCCAAAAGCAACTTCGTCAACAGTTACACCACGTTCTCGGCAGACATCTGCAGTTAAATCGAGAGGAAAGCCAAACGTGTCATGCAATTTAAAAGCAATCTGTCCGTCTAAGCTAACTTTTTTTTCAATCGCCATACCTGCCAAAGTTTGTTCCAATATTTCCATACCATTTGCGATGGTCTGAAAAAAGCGCTCTTCTTCTTGCTTTAAAACTTCAGTGATGCGACTTTCTTGTTGAATAATCTCGGGGTAAGCTTGCCCCATTTCTTTGACAAGAGCGTTCACTAAACGGTAAAAAAATGGGGTGCGTGCGCCTAACTTATATCCGTGACGAATAGCTCGACGGGTGATTCTACGCAACACATAACCGCGCCCAGCATTGCCAGGAATTACCCCATCCACCACCGTAAAGACGCAAGCCCGAATATGATCAGCAATGACTTTTAGGGAAGGACTTTGTGGATCACAATCAATTCCTCCACTCGTATTAACTGACACTTTGGCAGCCGCTAATAATGTTTGGAAAAGGTCAATTTCATAATTGGAGTGAACGTGCTGCAATACCGCAGCAATCCGTTCAAGACCCATTCCAGTATCAACGCTCTTTTTGGGCAAAGGATGCATTACTCCATCCTCATCCCGATTAAACTCCATAAAGACATTGTTCCAAATCTCGATAAAACGGTCGCCGTCTTCATCAGCGCTGCCAGGTGGCCCGCCCGCAACGTCAGGCCCATGGTCATAAAATATTTCAGAGCAAGGCCCACAAGGTCCGGTATCACCCATCATCCAGAAATTATCTGAGGCATACCGAGCACCCTTATTGTCACCAATGCGTATGACACGCTCGGCGGCTATCCCAATATCTTTTGTCCAAATTTCATAAGCCTCGTTATCCTCGGCATATACAGTCACTAGTAAATTCTCTTTCGGTAATTGAAAGACCTCGGTTAATAGCTCCCAAGCGAAAGTAATAGCCTCTTTCTTAAAATAATCACCAAAAGAAAAGTTTCCTAACATCTCAAAAAAAGTATGATGTCTGGCGGTATACCCAACATTGTCTAAGTCGTTATGTTTGCCACCTGCCCGAATACACTTTTGGGAAGTGGTCGCCCTTTGATAAGGACGTTTGTCAAACCCAAGAAAAACATCTTTAAACTGATTCATGCCAGCATTGGTGAATAACAAGGTGGGATCGTCACCCGGAACAACTGGGCTCGAACTGACGATTTGATGGCCTTTGGACTCAAAAAAACTTAAAAATTGTTGGCGAATTTCTGTAACTTTCATGCCTTTATTATTACATCTCGTCTGATTTACAGAATAAAATAGCTTTTTAAAAGCCTGAAACACCCCGAAATAAGCCTAAAACTAAGGGCAAACCCTTAGACAACTTAGAAGCATTTCAACTTACAATCCTATTTGTTGTAAATACATACATTAGGAGCTTGAGTTGAAAATACGTAATCAAAAAGATTTTGTTTCGGGTCTGATGTACATCGGACTAGGAAGTTTCTTCGCTATTTTAGCAAGGGGCTATCAAATGGGCACAGCCGCCAAAATGGGTTCAGGGTATTTTCCATTTTGGCTTGGGGTACTATTGGCCACAATTGGAGCTTATGTTGCATTTAGATCCTTGGCCATTTCGCAAGAGGATGTAAAACTGGCAAAGGTCGACATTCCATCGGTGCTCTGGGTTACTGGCTCGACCTTGGTCTTTGCTATTTGCCTACCAATCCTAGGCTTAGTCACTTCTTTATTCTTACTTGTAGTAATTTCAGCGATGGCAAGTCATGAGTTCTCTTGGAAAGGGTCGATTATAAATGCAGTCTTTTTGATTGGATTTGCTTATATGGCGTTTGTTTGGGGCCTGAAGTTGCAATTCCCCGTTTGGCCAACATTTATATAAAAACTTATCTACTCTTAACTTTCAAATTTAGAAAAGAACAACATCATGGATTTACTAAGTAATCTTTCACTGGGCTTTGAGACAGCATTTACACTCCAAAACTTGCTGTATTGTTTTATCGGTGTAACCCTGGGCACGCTTATCGGAGTCCTCCCAGGACTTGGACCTGTAGCAACAATTGCTATGCTCTTACCTGCAACTTATGCCTTGCCACCGATTGCAGCTCTCATTATGCTTGCCGGAATTTATTACGGCGCACAGTATGGTGGCTCAACTACGGCAATCTTAATTAATATTCCTGGAGAGTCATCTTCCGTAGTTACTGCGATTGACGGTTATCAGATGGCTAGAAATGGGCGGGCTGGAGTGGCTCTCTTTACTGCCGGTATGGGATCCTTTTTTGCGGGTTGTGTAGCCACACTCGTTTTAGCTGGATTTGCTGCGCCACTATCCGAGTTAGCGTTTAAGTTTGGTCCTGCTGAATACTTCTCCTTAATGGTTTTAGGTCTCATCGGAGCCGTCGTTTTGGCATCTGGATCTTTAATCAAGGCCATTGGTATGATTATCTTGGGACTCTTAATGGGCTTAGTAGGTACAGATGTGAATTCTGGAACGGCTAGGTACTCTTTTGATATTCCTCAGTTGACAGACGGTCTTGGCTTCGTAACTGTGGCCATGGGTATGTTTGGTTTTGCCGAAATTATCGTCAACCTTGAACAAAAGGAACATCGTGAAACTTTTCTCAAGAAAATTACCAAGCTTTGGCCAACGATGGCTGACTTCAAAAGAATGGTTCCACCAATCCTGAGAGGTACGGTACTAGGCTCATTCCTGGGAATCTTACCTGGTGGAGGAGCCTCTTTGGCAGCCTTTGGTGCCTACTCTTTAGAAAAAAAGATGTCTAAAAACTCCCATGAGTTCGGAAAAGGTGCCATCGAAGGGGTTGCTGCTCCTGAAAGTGCAAATAACGCCGCTGCTCAAACTTCCTTTATTCCACTATTAACTCTTGGTATCCCACCAAATGCGGTGATGGCTTTAATGGTAGGTGCGATGACCATTCATAATATTCAGCCTGGCCCACAAGTAATGACTAGTAATCCTGCTTTGTTCTGGGGATTAATTGCTTCTATGTGGCTTGGTAACGTGATGCTGATTGTTCTTAACCTCCCAATGATTGGTGTTTGGGTGAAGTTGTTGACGATCCCTTATCGTTATCTATATCCAGCAATCTTGGTCTTCTGTTGTATTGGTGTTTACTCTGTAAACAATACGAGTTTTGATATTTACCTCACTGCTATCTTTGGAGTTCTAGGCTATATCTTTGTCAAACTTGAGTGTGAGCCTGCGCCATTACTGCTTGGGTTTGTTCTTGGGCCAATGATGGAAGAAAACTTTCGCCGGGCTTTATTACTCTCCCGTGGTGACTACACAGTATTTTTAACAAGGCCGCTATCCTGTGGTTTGTTAATTGCAGCGGCTTTCCTGGTTTTAATTGTTGCTTTGCCAGCATTTAAGAAGACCCGAGAAGAAGCCTTTAAAGAAGAGTAATTCTCAAGTCCTTGTCGACACATTACAATGTGTCTATGTCCAAGGAACTTAATACACCAACAGAAACCTCGGCGAATGCCGAGGTTTCTAACTTTTTACGACAGATCATTGATGCAGATTGTGCCAATGGCACTTATCTTGACCGTCTTGACTGGAATCATCAACCCCTGCCACAAGTAATTACCCGCTTTCCTCCAGAACCAAATGGCTACTTGCATATTGGCCATGCTAAAAGTATCTGCCTGAATTTTGGACTTGCCAAGGACTATGCCAATCGGCCTGGTGGTGCTAGGTGTCATTTGCGCTTTGATGACACAAATCCAAGTAAAGAAGAAACCGAGTATGTCAACAGCATCATTGAAGCCGTTCACTGGCTAGGGTTTGATTGGCAATCGAATGGCCAAGACTGTATGTTTTATGCCAGTGATTATTTTGATCAACTCTATGGCTTTGCCGAATTACTTATTCTTCATAGCCACGCCTATGTAGATAGTCAAAGTGCTGATTTAATCCAAAAAAATCGCGGCAATTTCAACGAACTAGGTATTAATAGCCCTTTTAAAAATCGTTCCATCGATGAAAATTTAAGTCTATTTAGAGCAATGAAGGCTGGGGAGTATGGTGATGGTGAACATGTCTTACGACTTAAAATTGATATGTCTCACCCCAATTTAGTGATGCGCGACCCAGTGATCTACCGGATCCGTCACGCCCATCACCACCGCACCGGAAATACTTGGTGTATTTATCCGCTATATGATTTCACCCATTGTATTTCTGATGCTCTCGAAAACATCACCCACTCGCTGTGTACCTTGGAGTTTGAGAATAATCGTCCACTTTACGAATGGATTTTACTGACACTGAAAAATATAGGCGCGCTCACCAATCCGCTGCCCCATCAACATGAATTCGCGCGCCTCAATTTAACCTACGCCATCACTAGTAAGAGAAAACTTTTAGAACTAGTTCTTGAAAAGCACGTCGAGGGCTGGGATGACCCACGTCTGCCAACAATTGTTGGATTGCGTCGTCGTGGTTATACACCCCAAAGTCTTCAGTTGTTTTGTGATCGTATCGGAGTCTCAAAAGCGGATAGCTGGATTGATATGAGTGTTCTCGAGCAGGCTCTTCGCGATGATTTAGATCCCCAAGTAGAGCGGGTAATGGCAGTGCTAGAACCGCTCAAACTCATCATCGATAATTTTCAAGAACAACCCGAACCATGCTCAGCCCCAAAACATCCGCACCGGCCAGAACTAGGTCGAAGAGAATTTACACTAACCAAAGAACTGTGGATTGAAAAAAGTGACTTGATGGTCGAACCTGTCAAAGGGTTCTTTAGGCTATATCCCCCACAAAATGGTCAGGCTGGGAGTCGGGTTCGTTTAAGGTATGGTTTTGTGATTGAATGTACAAGCTTGGAAAAAGATGACCAAGGATTGATTACTGCGGTTCATGTCGATTATTTTCCAGATAGCAAAAGCGGCACTCCAGGCTCTGATCAATATAAAGTGAAGGGGAATATTCACTGGGTAAGTGCTAGTAATGCGATAGCTGTAGAGATCCGTTTATACGACCGGCTGTTTAACGATGCAAATCCAGCCGGCGCAGGTAAAGATTTTCTGAGTTGTATCAACCCCAACTCAAAATCGGTTATTACAGGCTATCTTGAACCAAGCTTGAAAAATATTTCAAAAGAACAGTGCTTTCAATTTGAGCGCCACGGCTACTTCGTGGCTGATCGCGTAGATCATCAACCAGAACAGCCCGTCTTTAACTTAGCAGTTGGTCTCAAAGATCAGTGGAAAAAATAATCAAGGCTCATAAAAAATGATTGCTCGAGTTTTAAACGCTGAGTCAATTTGGATCTAGGGTTTTCAAAAAATCTCCGACTGTTGGGTAAAGTAATTGACATCCTATTTCCATTAAACGATCGTTATTGATCCTTCTCGATTCTTCCATGAAACTAATCATCGCTGGACTAACTCGTTCTTTTAACTCTGCAAAAGCAACTCTAGGCGGCAAAGGTAAGCCAAAGTGATTGGCTACTAGGTCAAAATATTCTCCCATCTTCAATTGACTCGCGTCACTCGCATGAATAATGCGTTGCGATACGCCGCGGTATAAAGTAAGAATAATAATTCGTGCTAAATCATCGGCATGAATATGATTTGTAAAAACATCCTCACTCGGATTTAAGGCTGGCGACCCATTCTTTAAACGCTCTATAGGCAGCCGATCAGCGGCATAAATGCCTGGCACCCTGAGAATTGTTACTCGCCCTTTGTGCGAAATAGCCCATGCTCTGAGTTGTTGCTCGGCACTGAGGCGCCGTTGACCGCGGGCACTCTTTGGACTCGGGGTCCTTATTTCGGTCACAAGGTCACCTTGGCAATCACCATAAACCCCTGTGGTACTAATATATATTAAATGTCTTGCTTGTTGACCCTGACCAAGAACCTGTAAAAGGGCTTTTGTCCTCAAATCTACCGCACCAGAATTATTGGGCGGGGCTAAATGAATGACTGATGGCGCTAAATGAATTAATCGGCTTAACGTTGATGGTTGGTCTAAATTGCCGTAAATAGGTACAACGCCTTGGCTACGAAAATAAACCATTTTCTCTTTCTGGCTCGTTAAAACAAAAACCCGATGAGTTTTGACTAAAATAGGTAAAATGCGCATGCCAACATCACCACAACCAATAATCAGCAATCTTGGCTTACGAAATATAGTTCGTCTAAATAGGGACATGCGTTAAATAGTAATCGTTTTTGAAAGGAAGTATTTTGGAAGCAAACCGTGTCGTTGCAATTACCCTTCAAACAAGTGGTAAATCGTTTGAAGTTAACCCAGATGAGTCTATTTTAGACGGTGCATTACGTCAAAGCATTATTCTAGCCTACGGCTGTAAAAATGGCGCTTGTGGTTCGTGTAAGGCCAAAGTCCTCAGCGGCGAATATGTGATGGGCCCGCATAATGCCTCAACCCTAACGGATGAAGAAAGGGCGAGAAATATCGCTCTACTGTGCTGCACCTTTGCTCAAACAGACTGCACAGTCTCAGCCAGAGAAATCGAATCTGATGGACAATTCCCTATCAAAAAAGTTCCCTGTCGCGTTGCAAAAATGACGCAAGCAAGTCATGACGTGATGATCTTACAGCTACAACTTCCGTCGACCGAGCGTTTTAGCTTTTTAGCTGGTCAATATATTGAGTTTTTACTAAAAGATGGTAAGCGGCGAGCGTACTCTATTGCTAGTGCCCCTCACCAAGAGGGGCCAATCGAACTGCATCTGCGTCACCTTCCTGGTGGACGCTTCACAGATCATGTTTTTGGAGTTAACCCATCACTCCTGATGAAAGAAAAGGATATTCTGCGTTTTGAGGGCCCTATGGGGAGTTTTTTCTTAAGAGAGGACTCGCCTAAGCCAGTTATTTTCATTGCATCTGGAACTGGTTTTGCGCCAATTAAAGCGATTATTGAGGATGCCGTGCACCGCAATATCCACCGCCCAATGACGCTCTATTGGGGTGGGCGAAGACCAACGGATCTGTATCAGGAAGATCTGATCCATGCTTGGGTTAAAACTATCCCTCAATTTCACTATATACCAGTTATTTCAGATGGCCTACCTGAAGATCATTGGCAGGGTCGGACAGGTTTTGTCCATCAAGCGGCAATGCAAGATTTTCCAGATATGAGTAACCATCAGATTTATGCCTGTGGTGCACCGATTGTTGTTTCGAGCGCCCAAAAAGATTTCATTTCATTGTGTAAACTACCAGATGAGGAGTTCTATGCTGATGCCTTTACCTCCGAGGCAGATTTATAAAATTTACTTGTCATCTTAAAAAATTAAAATACACTTTATTGACCTTTTTGTAGGTAACTCTATGCACGATACGCACTCTATTATGTTTATTACCAAAAGACCAGATATTGAGATGGTCAGCGGGGAGGGTTCTTGGCTAACAGATCATCAAGGTAAACGTTATCTAGATTTTGTGCAAGGATGGGCGGTAAATTGTTTAGGTCATAGTAACCCAGGAATCATCTCGGCTTTAGAAACACAGGCCCGAAAAGTCATCAATCCTAGCCCAGCCTTTTATAACCAACCGATGATTGAACTAGCTGATCTGCTCACCAAGCATAGCTGCTTTAATAAAGTTTTTTTTGCAAATAGCGGTGCAGAAGCAAACGAGGGAGCAATTAAACTCGCTAGAAAATGGGGAAAAATTCATAAAGATCACGCTTTTGAAATTATTACCTTTGACCACAGCTTTCATGGCCGCACTATCGCCACAATGAGCGCCTCTGGCAAACCCGGATGGGACACGATGTATGCTCCACAAATTCCCGGTTTTCCTAAGGCAAATTTAAATGATCTAGACTCGGTCGAACGCCTTATTAATCCAAAAACCGTGGCTGTTATGCTTGAGCCAGTCCAAGGAGAAGGTGGCGTTATTCCAGCAACACCAGAATTCATGCAGGCACTGCGCGCTTTAACGAAAAAGCATGCTATTTTACTCATTGTCGATGAAGTGCAGGCAGGTTGTGGGCGAACTGGTAAACTTTTTGCCCATCAGCTCAGTCATATTGAGCCAGATATTATGACCTTGGGTAAAGGTATCGGTGGAGGCGTCCCACTTGCAGCACTTTTATGTACCGATGCGGTGGCTTGCTTTGAACCGGGCGATCAAGGTGGCACCTATAATGGCAATCCCCTCATGTGCGCAGTTGGCGTCAGCGTCATCCAACAACTCACTGCGCCTGGCTTTTTGGATGAGGTAATTGCCAAAGGTGCGTATTTAAAGTCGCGATTACTAGAAATGTCTGATGAATTCGGCTTAGATGGTGAGCGGGGGGAAGGCTTACTTCGCGCACTCAAACTCGGCCGTGATATTGCCAACGAACTCGTGGAAGAGGCTCGAATCATGGCACCAACTGGCTTAATTATTAACGCGCCTCGTCCGAATTTATTACGATTTATGCCAGCACTAACCGTAAGCCGATCGGAAATTGATCAAATGCTTGCAATGCTTAAACAATTATTGCGTCACTCACCCAAATAAGCTTTACTAATGCGTGGGTCATGCAGTAACTTTTCACCCGTCCCCTCAATAGTAATTAAGCCACTCTCCATCACATAGGCACGATCTGCGATCGATAAAGCCCTTTGGGCATTTTGCTCAACTAATAAAATTGTCATCCCCTGTTTAGCAATTTGCTCTATCACTTGAAAAACTGTTTCAACCATCATCGGAGATAAACCCATCGACGGCTCATCTAAGAGTAATAAAGAAGGCTTGCCCATGATCGCCCGAGCCATCGCCACCATCTGTTGCTCACCGCCTGATAAAGTGCCCGCTAACTGATGTAACCGTTCTTTGAGGCGCGGAAAATACTCAAAAATTTGTTCCAAATCCTCTTTGATGTCATCCACCCTTAAATAAGCCCCCATTTGTAGATTTTCCAGAACGGTCATACCTGCAAAAACTCCTCGCCCCTCGGGGACGAGCGCTAAACCTCGAGCTAATAACTCCTCAGGTCGGCCACAAATACGCCAAGCCTGCAAATGAATCTCTCCATGAGTAGGTATGATTAATCCAGCAATAGCCTTGAGTGTGGTCGACTTACCAGCACCATTCGAACCAATTAAACAAACTAGCTCCCCTTGATGAACTTCTAAGTTCAGGCCTTTGACCGCACAAATATTGCCATAAGCAACTTGAAGTTCTTTAATCCTGAGCATCTCTTAGCCGACTGATCCTAAATAAGCAGTAATTACTAATGGGTTTCTACGAACATCATCAGGCTCACCGGTGGCAATCACTCGGCCATGATCTAAGACCGTAATTACATCACACAACCCCATGACTAAGCCAACGTCATGCTCGATCATCAAAATACTAGTGCCGTCTTGCCTGATACGTTCTAGAAGTACTTGTAACTCTTTTTTTTCCGTTTGATTCATGCCGGCAGCCGGTTCATCTAAGGCGAGCAACTTTGGGCTAGTTGCAAGTGCTCTAGCAATCTCTAAGCGACGCTGATCACCATATGATAAATTTTTCGCTAACTGACTAGACTCTTTAGCAATGCCCACATATTGCAATAACCGCTCAGCATCAACTGATATAGCTTTTTCCTCTGCACGTTCGGCCTTCGTATGAAACGCCGCAGCCCAGAAACCCGCTTTCGTTCGAATGTGCCGTCCAATCATGACATTTTCTAAGGCTGTCATCTCTTTAAATAAACGAATATTCTGAAAGGTTCTAGCAATACCTGCATGCACTACTTGATCTACCGCACCTGGATTGTAAGTTTGCCCCGCTAATTCAAATACTCCACTATCAGGCGTATATAAGCCTGTCATTACATTAAAAAAGGTGGTCTTACCCGCACCATTCGGGCCAATTAAACCTACAATTTGACCCCGCATCACCTCCAGATGAGCCTGCTCAAGCGCCTGCAATCCTCCAAAACGCTTCACTACTCCCCGAATGCGTAATAATGGTGTTTCTGAGTTCATGCTTAGTGCACTTTTGGCCATAAGCCTTTGGGTTTATATCGGACAACTAGAATCAGCGCGGTACCGTACAGTAGTTGCCGAATGATTTCTGAGTCCAAGAGCACTTGGCCAAATAAAAGTCTTTGCAAGGGCTCTAAGGTGGCTCTTAAAAACTCTGGAAACGCCGCAAGCAAAATAGCTCCTAAAATGACGCCCGGTATATGGCCCATACCACCTAAAACAACCATGGCCAAAACTACAATTGACTCAGACAAAGAAAAGGACTCTGGCGATATAAATCCCTGGAAGGACGCAAATAAAGCGCCAGAGATGCCACCAAATGAAGCCCCGATTGCAAAGGCGAGCAACTTTAAATTGCGGGTATTTAGCCCCATCGCTTGGGCAGCAATTTCATCTTCTCGAATTGCTACCCAAGCTCTACCAATCCTCGAATCCTGAATACGTAAACTAACAATCATGACCGCAATCACTAAAATTAGAAATAAGTAATAATAAAAAATAACAGATGGAATCGTTACTCCCCACAGTTGGAAAGACTTCCCAAAAGAGAATGACCCCATGGCAATAGCGTCAATATTATTAATTCCCTTAGGACCGTTCGTGATATTCAAAGGACGATCCAAATTATTTAAAAAAATTCGGATAATTTCTCCAAATCCCAAAGTGACGATGGCTAAATAATCACCCCTTAACTTCAATGTGGGTGCGCCAAGTAAAATGCCAAAAAAAGCTGCTATGAGTGCTGCTATTGGCAAAATGATCCAATAACTTGTGTGGACCCCTCCAGGAGATATTGCCGAAATAGTACTAAAAGAATTTGCTAAATGAGGCGATGCCAATAAGCCTGCAACATAGGCACCTACAGCATAAAATGCAATATATCCAAGATCCAGTAATCCTGCAAAACCAACCACAATATTCAGTCCCAAGGCCAAGAAAACATAAAGCAAGGCAAAATCAAGTACACGTACCCAATAATTACCTCCTGTTAAAACACATACCCATGGTGCAAGACAAAGCACCCCAACTAGAATAAAAAGCCAATTTCTTTTTGAAAGTTGAGGTGACGGGTAACGCATACTATTGAGGAAATCCATCTATGCTCGATCCCTCAGTTTTTCTCCTAAAATTCCCGAAGGTCGAAATACGAGCACCATGATTAAGACCAAAAATGCAAAAATATCTTGATAATTTGAGCCGAAGATTCCGCCAGATAGAGTTCCAATGTATCCCGCACCCAAGGCTTCTATTATCCCCAGCAAAAGTCCACCCAACATCGCCCCTGGAATATTGCCAATACCCCCCAAAACTGCCGCTGTAAAAGCCTTTAATCCAGGCATAAACCCCATATAAAAATGCGCTGAGCCATAATTAGATGCAATCATGACCCCAGCAAGAGCTGCTAAAGTTCCTCCCAGAATAAAGGTATACGAAATTACCCGAGTCGTATTCACACCCATCAGTCCTGCAACTTGAGGATTCTCGGCGGTCGCCCGGATCGCTCGACCGAAACGCGTTTTCTTGACTAAAAACAGTAATGCAACCATGACGATGAGGGCTGTTAGCATAATTATTAACTCTTTCACTGTCACTAGTGCCCCAGTTCCAAAAATTGCCAGTGACTGCTCAGGCAATAATTGCGGAAAATTCAGCGGGGTTCTCCCCCAAATAATCATCGCAATCGTTTGTAACAAAATAGACATGCCAATCGCTGAGATCAAAGGAACCAGACGAGGTGCATTGCGCAGTGGACGGTAGGCAATCTTTTCAATATAAAAACTCAGGACTGCACATCCAGACATGGCGACCAATAAGGCCACAACTAAAATTAGCCATAAAGGTATTGTTGGGAAAAAAGCCAACAGGTTTTTAATCACAACCAAAGCTATTAGCGCTCCAAACATCAAAACTTCGCCATGCGCAAAATTAATAATGCCTAAAACACCGTATACCATCGTATAGCCCAGTGCTATTAAAGCGTAAATGCTTCCAAGGACAAGGCCGTTGAGAATTTGTTGTAAGAAAATATCCATAGAAAACGGCAAACTGTCATCTGCCGTATTCAGATCATTGCATCTTCACAACTTCAAGAGTGAGAATTTTTTTATCTTTAAATTGACTTAAGGTAATGTAACTTTCTTTTAAATCACCCTTCTCATCAAAAGTAATTTGCCCACTTAAACCTGCATAGTTAGTCGTCGGTATCGCTTTTAAAATATCTGCAGCATTCGTGGAGTTTGATCTTTTCATGGCATCCACGATGATCATCACAGCGTCATACGCCATCGGTGCATAAATTTGAACTTCAGTTTTAAATCTTTCTTGATAATTTTTTAAAAAATTAGCGCTATTGTTTAAGCTTTCTTTTGGAATACCGACAGTCGAACAAACAATATTTTCAACTGCATCACCAGCTAACTCATATAGAGTCGGACTACAAATACCGTCACCACCAATGATCTTAGCCTTAATACCCAATTCTTTAGCTTGCTTGGCAAATGGGCCGCCGGTTGCAGCCATTCCGCCAAATAAAATAATATCTGGATTTTTAGCTTTAATATTTGTCAAAATAGCTTTAAAGTCAGTTGCCTTATTATTAGTGGCCTCGTGAATTACTATTTTGGATCCGCTAGAAATAATCTTTTTTTCAAACTCGTCAGCTAGACCTTTACCGTATTGGGTTGCATCATCGACGATAGCAATCGATTTCCCTTTCAGAGTCTCTAGGGCAAATTTTGCTAAAACTGGACCTTGTTGAGCATCTGTACCTACCATACGATAAGCAGTTTTATAACCCTGCTTGGTATATTCCGGATTGGTAGAGGATGGCGAAATTTGTACAATTCCCGCTTCGCTGTAAATCTTTGAAGCTGGAATTGTTACCCCGGAATTTAGATGCCCTACCACTGCAACTACTTTACTATCTACCAGTTTTTGTGCCACCTGAGTACCGAATTTAGGATCTCCAGCATCATCTTCACCGAGCAGTTCTAAAGTAATCGCTTTACCATTAATCGTTAAACCTTGTCGATTGATTTCCTCAACGGCCAGACGAGCGCCGTTCTCATTATCTTTGCCTAAATAAGAGTCCGGTCCAGTTAGTGGGGCAACATTTCCTATCTTTATCACTACCCCAGAAGTTGCAGTCTCTTTCTTACTGCAACCAAATAACCAAGCAGAAACCAGGATAACTGCTAATACCCTTAAGGCTTTTTGATAATTATCACATCCTAATTTCAAAAACATATTGAACTCCTCATAGTATGTAAATCATGACTTTGCTAATCTATTCATTATGACAACTCGATTCAATTCAAAAAGCACTCCACATTGAACGCAACTCAGTCTACATTTAAACCCTTGGGTAATGCAAATACTGTACTCTCCACAACCCCCTCTAAGGATCTAACTTGTTTTGGGCCAAACTCTTTAATTCTGGCAATAATCGACTGTGCTAAAGCTTCTGGCGCTGACGCGCCAGCAGTCAAGCCAACTCTTCGAACACCTACAAACCATGCTGGGTCGAGTTGCGAAGGATCATCGACCATGTAGGATTTTATACCGAGCTTTTCAGATAATTCTCTCAACCGATTAGAGTTCGAACTATTAGGACTTCCCACGACAATAACAAGTTCAACTTGTGGAGCCATTATTTTTACTGCGTCTTGCCGATTTTGCGTTGCGTAACAAATATCCTGTTTTTTAGGCTGGGTGATTTTAGGATACTTAACCGTCAAAGCTTGGACAATTTCTCTCGTTTCATCGATCGACAAAGTGGTTTGGGTGACATAGCTAATTGGCATATCTACTGGATAAGTTAATTGTGCGACGTCGTCCATCGTTTGAATTAAATCAATACTGCCAGGTATCTGACCCATCGTCCCCTCAACCTCAGGATGCCCAGCATGTCCAATCATCAAGATCTTATAGCCCTCACGGTGCATCTTCAAAACCTCAACATGCACCTTTGTCACCAGTGGACAAGTCGCATCAAAAATCCGAAAACCCAAGCGCTGAGCTTCACTCTTAATCGCTGGAGATACGCCATGCGCACTAAACACCAGCGTAGCTCCTGGTGGTACTTGACTCAACTCATCAATAAATACTGCTCCACGCGACCTCAAATCTGCCACCACATATTGATTATGAACAATCTCATGACGTACATAAATTGGCTGACCAAATTTCTCCAAAGCTTGATTCACAATCGAAATTGCTCGGTCAACACCCGCACAAAAACCTCTTGGCTGTGCCAACAAAATTTCGCCAGAATGATGAGTCTGATTCGTAAGTACTGGAGATTCTTTTTGGTCCATAAGTGTCAGCAATTTTTACAAAATAGAAATGATCTTTACTTCAAATGTAATTGTCTTACCAGCCAGCGGGTGATTAAAATCAAACCAAGCACCCTCTGCATCAATGGCTTGCAATATACCAGCATATTGACCACCCATCGGGGCATTAAATTCAACCATATCACCAATTTCAAAGGCCTGCTCCATGTCGCTATTCTTTTGCAAGGTTTGTTGACTGACCTTTTGAATCAATTCCGGGTTACGAATACCAAAACTCGCCTGCGGAGCCAACGTAAAAGTCTTATGCTCACCTTGCGCCAAACCCAACAATACTGTTTCCAAAGTTGGTGCAAACTGCTCCCCCCCCATCAACAATGTCGCAGGCTTATCAGTAAATGTATTGACGATGTCACCCCCTTCGGGCAAACCAATTCGATAGTGCAAAGTCAAAAAAGAATCATTTTTTACAATTTGTGTCATACCCCTATTGTAGCTAGAGCTCCAAACTCTGCGCCAATTCACTCTTGGCCGATTATGATGCGCCCCAGAGAAAGACTTCTCAGCGACGGTGCACAAGCTCTGAGCGATGCAGAACTGCTAGCTATCTTTTTGAGAAGCGGCTCCAAAACACGTAATGCGATTGAGCTATCTCAAGATTTACTGCAAAGCTGTGGGGGTATGCGCGCCCTATTATTTAGTAATTTAGAGGAGTTTTCAAAGATTAACGGCCTAGGACTGGCCAAATGGGCCCAGTTTCAAGCAGCGCACGAAATCGTGAAACGCGCTCTCAAAGAACAACTTGCGGCCTGCGTAGTTCTTAGTTCACCTGGATTAACCCGTGAATTTCTTCAAACAGCTATAGGCCACCTACCACATGAAGTTTTTTCATGTCTTTTTTTAAACATGCAAGGCGCTTTAATCGAATTCAAAATCCTGTTTCGCGGTAGCGCCTCTCAAACAACCGTCCATCCCCGTGAAATTATTAAGGAAGCGCTGGCACTGAATGCCAATTCGGTGATATTCGCTCATAACCACCCAAATGGAATTGCTTATCCGAGCGAAAGTGATCTCTCACTTACAAATTTGATGAAAAGTATTTTAAATACCCTAGAAATTCATCTCTTAGACCACTGTATCGTAACCCATAACGGCTTCTTTTCTTTTGCGGATGCGGGTATTCTGTAAAACGATTACTGTTAATAATCGGCTAATGGGTATTGCCATCTTCAAAGCGAAGATGCTATAATCAGAATCTTTAGTACTAATAATAAAGGAGTGTGTCATGGCTCGAGTATGCCAAGTCACCGGGAAAAAGCCGATGGTCGGTAACAATGTTTCCCATGCAAATAATAAAACGAAACGCCGTTTCTTGCCCAACCTGCAAAACCGTCGTTTTTGGGTCGAATCTGAAAATCGTTGGGTCAGCTTACGCTTAACTAACGCTGGACTTCGCTTAATTGATAAAAATGGTATTGATTCCGTCCTGGCCGATGTGCGCGCCCGTGGCGTAATCTAACTGTATCCTCAATAAACTAAGTAATTAAACAGAGTAAGGTGTAAAAATGGCTAAAGGTGGGCGTGAAAAAATCAAGTTGGAGTCGACTGCAGGTACTGGTCACTTTTATACAACAACTAAAAACAAAAGAACTACTCCTGAAAAAATGGAGATCATGAAGTTTGACCCCAAAGTTCGTAAACACGTTTCTTATAAAGAAACAAAAATTAAATAAAACCGAAGTCTCAATAAGATCTTAGCAATCTTAAGAATGTAGAAATAAAATAATGAAATACAAAAAAACCGCAAAAATTGCGGTTTTTTTTACGTTTTATATTAACGTTTGATTGAGACTAAATTGGGTGTTTTATTTGCACTTCTATGCTACTTCAATCCTATTTCAAGCTAAATCTCTGTCAAATCAGGGCCCGATTTATCAATCTAAAGCCGCCAAAAAAAGTAGCTATGCATAAGTCCGTAATTTCAGTGAGAAGTTTTGTAATGATTGAATCCCGCTCAGTTCAGCTTTTTTACACCACGCCTGTAAGTGCTCTACTAAGTGCTCCTTAGAAGCACTGGTTTTTAACCAAATCTGAGCTAATTCACGACGCATTTCAATAAATATCCTAATTTGGTCATTAGCTAGCATCAATTTCTCAAGCTTGACCATTTCCACGCCGCTTAGTTTATTCTCGTCCTTACATAACCACTGGTGATTGTCAGCAAAGTCCCTAGCAGCAATTTTCATGTGCTCAACCTCTTCATTAAATGCTGTGCGTAATGATTTACTGTACTTAACCATGATTTCATAACGATGATGAATAACAGTCATCAGCAACTCCTCACCAGCATGTTTTAATTCGGTAGTTTTCAATTTCGGGATTTGTTTCTTTACTTTAGCAAGTCCAAAGCGCTCTAAACAAGTGATATAAAACCAACCAATATCAAACTCATACCACTTACTAGATAATTTGGCGCTAGTCGCAAAGGTATGGTGGTTATTATGCAATTCTTCGCCACCAATTAAAATTCCCCATGGAACAATATTTGTCGAGGCGTCTTCGCAATCATAATTTCTATAACCCCAAAAATGTCCAATACCATTAATAACCCCAGCAGCAGTTATTGGAATCCACATCATTTGTATCGCCCAAATAAGGCCACCAAAAGCGCCAAATAAAAGTAAATCAATCGTCAACATCAAACCAACACCCTGCCACTGATATTTTGAGTAAATATTTCGCTCAAGCCAATCATCAGGCGTGCCATGCCCAAATTTCTGCAGAGTTTCTTGATTCTTGCTCTCTATTCGGTACAAGTCGGCTCCCCGCCAAAATACACTGTCAAGCCCCAAAACTCTTGGGCTATGCGGGTCCTCTGCAGTTTCACACTTGGCGTGATGTTTGCGATGAATTGCAGCCCACTCTTTAGTAACCATCCCGGTTGTCAACCACAACCAAAAACGAAAAAAATGCGCCGGTAATGGATGCAAATCAAGTGCCCGATGCGCTTGGCAACGGTGTAAAAAGATAGTCACGCTAGCAATAGTGATATGTGTAACTACCAAAGTAAATACCAACAGACCAATCCAGGACAAGTCCCATAAGCCAGAGGCGATCCAAGATATCACATGGAAATCAAAAAAAGATAGGGCGTTTTGCATGAAAATAGATCTCTAAAAAAAAGTACTTCTATTTTACTCTGATACAGCCAAATCCGAAGCTGGCATTACTTTTGATGGGTCTAATGGGTTAGGCCTTCTTTGTAAAATGGCCGCAAAAAAACCATCTGTCTCATGTTGGTGTGGCCATAGCTGCCAAAAAAGTGAGTCCGCAGACGCTCCAATTGGCAAATCATTTTGTCGAGGAAATGGCGCTGTCAGTACGACTTTGGGGTCGAGTAATTCAAATTCTGGATGAATCTTTAAAAAAGCCTCTACGATATCCTGATTTTCCTGTTTCAGGATGCTACACGTGGCATACACCAGTCGACCGCCCACCTTGAGCAATTTGGCTGCCGCAGTCAAAATCGAAAACTGTTTTGCCTGCAACTCAGCAACACTTTGCAGTGTCTGACGCCATTTCAAATCGGGATTGCGGCGAAGTGTGCCAAGACCACTACAAGGGGAATCTACTAACACTCGGTCAATCTTGCCCGCTAAACGTTTTACTTTAGTATCGTTCTCGCTATCAATCCATACAGGATGCACGTTGGATAAGCCACTTTTGGCAACCCGAGGCTTGAGCTTGGCAAGTCTTCGCGCAGAAATATCAAATGCGTATAAGCGCCCCATAGACTTCATCATCGCCCCTAGCGCTAGGGTCTTGCCACCAGCACCAGCACAAAAGTCTACGACCATCTCGCCACGCTTTGGCGCAAGCAACATACTAAGAAGTTGGCTACCCTCGTCTTGTACCTCAAATTGCCCATCTTTAAAACTTGTTAAATTCTGTAAGGCTGGCTTACCTAACATCCTAAAGCCAAGTTCAGAATGTGGCGTTGGTATCGATTGATATCTGCCCCCCAAAGCATTCATTTGCTCTAAAAGGTCCTCTCTTTTAACCTTCATGGGATTGATCCGACAATCTAAATAAGCTGGCTTCATTAAAGCCTCTGCTAATAATTGCCGTTCTGTCTCACCAACTTGCGAGCTTAACTCTGCCCATAACCAATCTGGTAAATTAACGCGAATTACCGGTGACAAACTATCCCGAGGATAAGTAACAAAACGTTGTAACCATTCAACTTCGCCCGGATGAGCTACAAATGCTAAATCAGCTAAAGCACTTTCAAAGCGACTGCCTGATCCAAGACCACCCTCAGATAAAGCGATCATTAAACCTAATAAACCAATTCGTCTAAATAGAGAACCGTTACCACTTTGAGCATATTGGGAAAGCTCTAACTTGCGACGTAAAATTGCAAACGTCGCCTCCGCAATCAAAGCCCGATCTCGATTACCTAATTGCGCGTTCTCTCTAAAGTATTTACTAACCACCATGTCTGCTGGTGATGCTAAATTTAATACTTCAGGTAAGACTCTTAGCAAATGCTCTAGATGAACCGGCAAAGCCCTTGCCTTTGCCATAGCTGGGTTGTAAGGACTTTTTTTGGCAGGGGAAGTAACTCCTCCTGAGTTTGGGTTTCTCGCAACGACAGGCCTACCTGAGGAGTTTGGTTTTCTTTTTTGCACTACCTTGCCACTTGATTTTGTTGGATTATTCATAAGTTTCTTTTTTCAAGTACGCCAACGAACCAGGGATTTGATCATGCAGATTCAATATCCTGGTATGGGCCCTAGATCCTACTTCCCGAGATATGTTCCAGATCCTAAATGACGACTTGTTATTTCATACACAGCATTGATCATGGTAAAAATACTGGCTTTGCTCAGGACTGACAAGCACTATACCGTTTTCAAGGAGTAATTGGTCTTTTAGAAACCATTCGATTGCTTGTGGGTAGATTATATGTTCTATTTCTAAAACCCGGCATGCCAAATCATCTTCCGTATCATTTGCACACACCGGCACAATGCCCTGAGCAATGATTGGACCAACATCCATTGCGCGCGTCACAAAGTGCACTGTGGCGCCGTGCCACTTAACACCAGTACTTAAAGCCTGCTGGTGCGTCTTTAAACCGGGAAAACTGGGTAACAAAGATGGGTGAATATTCATTAACTTCCCCATAAAATGATCTACAAATTGATCGGATAGCAGTCGCATAAAGCCTGCTAAAAGAACTAAATCAGGCTGATAACTATCAATCAGCACCATCAAAGCCTCATCAAACTGCGTTCTAGAGCTAAAACTTGCATGATCTAGTACTGTCAGAGGAACGCCAAACTCCCTTGCAACAAGGATTCCTTGGGCATTAGGCCGATTTGAAATAACTTGGGATACCTCAGATAACCCACCTCTTAATCGTTGAGCGTTTAAAATTGCTCTTAGATTTGAACCTTTACCAGAAATCAGGATAACTATCTTCTTCATGCCCCCTAATATAATTGAAATCTTGTTGTGAAAGTTATTCGCGGAATCCCTCCCTCTTTTCATAAAACCCCATGCGCCCTAACCATCGGTAATTTTGATGGGGTGCACCAGGGGCATCTGGCATTATTAAAAAAATTACAAATCCAAGCAAAACAGTTACAGGTTCAAACCTGTGTCTTAACATTCGAGCCGCACCCCAAAGAGTTTTTTGACCCAGCTAAGGCACCGGCAAGAATTTTGAATTTGAGAGATAAATTAGAAGCGCTGCAAGCTGCTGACATTGACCTTGTGGTTGTAGAGCGCTTTAATGCTAATTTTGCCAGTATGAGTCCTGAAGTCTTTGTAGAAAAAATTATTGTCGATGGCCTACGTGCAAAACATATTGTGATTGGAGATGACTTTTGCTACGGAGCAAAACGCGCCGGTAGTTTTGCGACTCTTCAACAGGCTGGAGAAATTAGTGGATTTACTGTTGAGTCCATGGACACAGTTCTTGACCAACAGCAAACTAGAATCTCTAGCTCAGCAATTCGACAAGCTTTACAAGATGGTCAAATTGCGCGAGCAAAACAATTACTCGGAAGACCATACACCATCAGTGGGCATGTAATTCATGGTAAAAAGCTTGGAAGAACCATTGGCTTTCCCACCCTAAACCTAGCGATCTCGAGTAAAGCACGCCCTAGAGTGCCGGCTCTTAGAGGGATCTTTATTGTCCAAGTCCATGGCCTAGGGCCCTCCCCATTGCCAGCTGTAGCAAGTATTGGTGTTCGACCTACCGTTGAAGATGCTGGTCGAGTTTTACTTGAAACACATATCTTTGACTTTAACCAAGCCGTTTATGGCAAAGTGATACGAGTCGAATTTATTGAAAAATTACGAGATGAGGCAAAATACCCTGATCTTGCCAGCTTGCAACAAGCAATCCATCAAGATGCTCAAAAAGCGATCAATTACTTTAAGAATGCGTCAAATGTCCGAAAATCAATACCCCGTTAATTTACTAGATACTCCCTTTCCGATGCGGGGAGATTTACCAAAGAGAGAGCCCGTCTGGCTGAAGCAGTGGCAAGAGAAAAAAATTTACCAACTCATCCGTAAAGCGCGCTTCGGGCAAAAAAAATTCATTCTCCATGACGGCCCACCCTACGCTAATGGGAGTATTCATATTGGCCATGCTGTCAATAAAATTTTAAAGGATATGATCATCAAAAGCCGATCATTGATGGGCTTTGATGCAATTTATGTCCCTGGTTGGGATTGTCATGGAATGCCTATTGAAATCCAAATTGAAAAAAAATATGGCAAGAATCTATCTACTGCAGAAGTCCAATCTAAAGCAAGAGCCTATGCCGCCGAGCAAATAGCGCTGCAAAAGAAAGACTTTGAGCGTCTTGGTGTGCTGGGTGACTGGGAGAATCCATATCTCACCATGAATTTCCAAAATGAAGCCAATGAATTGCGGGCTTTAGCAAAAATCATGGCAAAGGGCTTCGTTTTTCGTGGACTGAAACCCGTTAATTGGTGCTTTGATTGTGGCTCAGCCTTAGCAGAAGCCGAAGTAGAGTATCAAGATAAAGAAGATCCCGCAGTCGACGTTGGCTTTACGTTTGCGCAGAATGATCTGCCTCAAATTGCCCAAATTTTTGGCCTGAATAATCTCCCCAATAAGCCAGGTAAGATCGTTATTTGGACCACAACTCCTTGGACTCTACCTGCTAATCAAGCACTTAATGTCCACCCAGAATTTTTGTATTCTTTAGTCGACGTGGGCACACAACTCTTAATTCTAGCGACCGATCGTGTCAGCTTTTGCCTAGAATCCTATGGTCTTACAGGAGTCACTCTAGGAACGTGTCTTGGAGAACAATTAACCGAGCTACGTTTTGCCCACCCACTATTTAATCTAGATCCGTCTTACGCTAGATATGCGCCTGTGTATGCCGCGAATTATGTAACTCTAGACACAGGTACCGGTATCGTGCACGCTGCGCCGGCTTATGGCGAAGAGGACTTTAAGTCGTGTAAAGCACATGGGCTCAATGATGGCGATATCCTCAATCCGGTTATGGGTAATGGCGTTTATGCTTCCACTACAGGAATATTTGGCGGACAATTTATTTGGAAAGCAAATCCTCACATCGTCAAAGCATTAGATGATGCTGGCTCGTTGCTCAAGTCCATTACCTACAAGCACTCCTATATGCATTGCTGGCGACATAAAACCCCAATTATCTACCGAGCAACCTCGCAATGGTTTGCAAGTATGGATAAAAAATCTGCTGGGCAGTCACACAGTCTTCGGGAAGTTGCTCTTGCTGGAATCGAATCCACCCAGTTTTATCCAGCATGGGGCCAACAAAGGCTGCGCGGTATGATCGCCAATCGGCCAGATTGGACCCTGTCTCGACAAAGACAATGGGGGGTGCCGATGGCTTTTTTTGTGCACCGCGAAACAGGCGAGCTGCACCCACAGACGATTTTGCATATGGAGCAAATTGCGCAATTAATTGAAAGTCAGGGTATCGAAGCATGGCAAGACCTTGACCCTGCCACAATCTTATTGGGTGATGCACCCTTCTATGAAAAAAATAAAGACACCTTAGATGTCTGGTTTGATTCTGGGACAACGCACTGGCATGTCATTCGAGGTTCGCACGCTGCCTCTCTGATGAATGATGCAGCCGGCAACCCCACCTCTGATGAGCGCTGGGCAGATCTCTACCTCGAGGGCTCCGATCAGCATCGTGGCTGGTTCCACTCCTCACTATTAACCGGTGCAATGCTCGATGGTAAGCCACCCTACCGGGCACTCTTGACCCATGGTTTTACGGTAGATGGGCATGGCAGGAAAATGAGTAAATCCCTTGGAAATGTTATTGCACCCCAAGAAGTATTCGATAAAATGGGTTCTGAAATTATTCGCTTATGGGCCGCCTCCACAGATTACTCAGGAGAGATGACTATCTCCGATGAAATCTTAAAACGTGTCGTTGAAAGTTATCGCAGAATTCGTAACACCCTGCGTTTTTTACTTGCCAACATCAGTGATTTTGACCCAAAAATAAATTCCCTCAAAACAGCTGATTTGCTGGAGATTGACAGGTATATGCTTTGTCTTACCGCTCAAGTTCAATCCGAAATTTTAGCTTGTTATGAGCGCTATGACTTTCATAATGCAGTTGCACGAATAATGACCTTTTGCTCAGAAGATCTCGGCGGTTTTTATTTAGATATTCTCAAAGATCGTTTGTATACACAAGCCCCAAATTCTCCTATGCGGCGTTCTGCGCAAACTGTCCTTGGGCACATTACGCAAGCCATGTTAAGGTGGATGGCACCCTTTTTATCCTTCACCGCCGAAGAAATCTGGCAAATCTTATATCCCAATCAAACCGGTAAGGAAACTATCTTTACAGAACTATTTGAAGAAATAGAACTGCCAGACGAAGCGCCAACTTTACTGTCAAAGTGGAGTACGCTTCGGCAATTTAGACAAGAAGTGACCAAAGCCATTGAACTAGAACGAGAAGTAGGTAAAGTCGGCTCTTCACTGCAGGCTGAAATCACCATCTTGGCTTCAGAAAAAGACGCCCACATTTTGCAAAGCTTAGCTGATGACCTCAAATACATGACAATCACCTCTAGTGCTCAAACTAAATCTGCACTAGATATCGGCGCACCCCTCCAAGTTCTCGTTCGAGCGAGTGCTCATCCAAAGTGTACGCGTTGCTGGCATTACCGTGCCGACGTTGGATTACAGGCTGAGCATCCCCACTTATGTGGACGCTGCTTCGAGAATGTGTTTGGGACTGGCGAGACGCGACATTTCGCTTAAATTCGCTTACATTGAAACGATTTTTCAGGGAAAATTGATGGCAAAAACCAACTCGGCAATGAATAGCTCTTATCAATTTATTTTGTGGTTAGGCTTGTCTATCTTTGTGATTATCATCGATCAACTGACTAAAATAATTGCCCTCAATAGCCTTCTACCAAACACCAGTCAACGTGTGAATGCGATGATGAACTGGGTACTTGTTTTTAACCCCGGAGCAGCTTTTTCTTTTCTGGCAGATGGGCTTGCTTGGCAAAAATGGTTTTTTATTGGCATAGGTCTAGTCGCTACTGTCACAATCCTTTGGTTACTCAAGCGCCATTCGAAGGAATCGTTATTCTGCTTTTCTTTAGCACTCATTCTAGGGGGGGCGGTGGGCAACTTAATTGATCGCTTTGCTTATGGTGCTGTAGTAGACTTTATTGATGTGTATTATCAACAGTTTCACTGGCCAGCTTTTAATGTTGCAGACAGCGCCATAAGCCTAGGTGCTGCTCTATTGATTTTTGACGAGTTAAGGCGCGTAGTCAAAAAACGTTAGGAACCTATGTATTTACTCGACAAACATATTGTTTTAGGGATCTCTGGTGGTATTGCTGCCTATAAGACCCCGGAGCTCGTGCGTCTTTTTATTAAAGAAGGGGCTCAGGTTCAAGTTGTAATGACGCAGGCTGCAACGCACTTTGTGACTCCGACTACCCTGCAAGCTGTGTCTGGAAATCCTGTCTTTATCAGTCAATGGGATGATCGTATTCCCAATGGGATGGCTCATATTGAGCTTTCTAGAAAAGCTGACGCGATTGTGATCGCCCCCGCCAGCGCAGATCTCATGGCAAAGCATTCCTTGGGCCTGGCAGATGATCTCTTATCGACCCTACTCATTGCCCGCGGTTTTGAAGAACAGGGCTCTATCCTGCCGTGCCCACTACTCATGGTGCCGGCAATGAATTTACAAATGTGGCAGCATGTCGCCACCCAACGCAGTGTGGCTCGGCTAAAAGCTGATGGCGTTATCCTCCTTGGCCCGGCTAGTGGTCCACAAGCTTGTGGCGAAGTCGGAGCTGGTCGTATGCTCGAACCCGAAGAAATTCTCGAGGGCCTGTGCGCTTTTTTTCAGCCGAAAACCTTACTGGGAAAACAGGTAGTTGTAACAGCTGGCCCAACCTATGAGGCTATTGATCCGGTTCGTGGTCTTACGAATAAAAGCTCTGGAAAAATGGGCTTTGCTATCGCCAAAGCAGCCCTAGAAGCAGGTGCATCTGTGCATTTAATAGCTGGACCCGTCCACTTACCAACGCCTCTGGAGTTTACTGGGATGATTCGCCGAACAGACGTCTTAAGTGCTGCTGATATGGCAAATGCCGTTGAATCTGCTAAAGACTGCGATATTTTCTTCTCCGTTGCAGCCGTCGCAGACTGGAAAATCATCAATCCATCTACCCATAAAATCAAAAAATCGGACTCTACAAGTCCACCCTTAGAGTTTGCTCTCAATCCTGACATCTTGGCTCGCATGGCTGCTAACTCTACCCAAAGACCATTTTGCGTTGGCTTTGCCGCCGAGACGCAACAGGTTTCTGAATTTGGGCAAGCTAAACGAATCGCTAAAAATGTGCCCCTCTTAATCGCTAATCACGGACCCGATACCTTCGGACAAGACCATAATCAAGTCAGCTTGATTGATGCAAATGGTGTTTATCCTTTACAGCAAATGGATAAGCTAAACCTTGCTCGGGAAATCATTGCTCAGGTTGTGCAACGTTTACCAGCGTAACGCTGTTCCCATAGCAATTCATCTTGCCACTTCTTGAACCCCCTTCAACCCCATTTATGCAAAAATTACAAGTCAAAATTTTAGATGAACGGATGCGCAGTCAACTACCCAGTTATGCCACTCCAGGGAGTGCCGGCCTCGATCTTAGAGCATGTATTAACGAGCCTATTGACATTGCTCCTGGGCAGACCCTATTAATTCCAACGGGTATTGCAATCCATGTTGCAGATCCAGGCTACTGTGCGATTATTTTGCCCCGTTCTGGGCTTGGTCACAAACATGGCATCGTCCTAGGCAATTTAGTTGGCCTCATCGACTCGGATTATCAAGGCCAACTCATGGTGAGTACCTGGAACCGAGGCCAACAGAATTTTCAGATCTGCGCCATGGATCGCTTAGCACAACTAGTGATCGTGCCCGTCGCTCAAGTCGAGTGGGAGGTCGTTGAGGAGTTCTCCACCAGCACTAGAGGCGCTGGTGGATTTGGGAGTACCGGTCAGGGTTAAGTCTCTTCAGATGTCTCTGTAGACGCAGCCTTGCCCTTTGTAACAGCAGCCTGGATGGTGAGTACTACCTCACCACTATCCGCCACATCAACTAAGACTGTGCCACCATTGAGTAGGCGTCCAAAAAGTAACTCATCGGCCAAGGCTTTACGAACGGTATCTTGAATTAAACGTTGCATTGGCCTGGCGCCCATTAATGGGTCAAAACCTTTTTTAGATAAGAAAGTTCGAAGTGCCGGGGAGAAAGTCGCATCCACTTTTTTCTCGTGTAACTGCTCCTCTAGTTGCATGAGGAATTTATCGACAACGCGAAGAATAATTGACTCATCAAGACCTTTAAAGGAAACGATCGCATCTAGCCGATTTCTAAATTCTGGGGTAAACATACGCTTGATATCAGCCATCTCATCCCCAGCTTCTCGAGGATTTGTAAAACCAATGGTCGATTTATTCATCGTTTCAGCGCCAGCATTGGTCGTCATGATAATAATTACATTACGAAAATCAGCTTTTCGACCGTTGTTATCCGTTAATGTCCCATGATCCATGACTTGGAGCAATATATTAAAAATATCAGGATGCGCTTTTTCGATTTCGTCGAGTAATAAAACACAGTGCGGTTTTTTGTTCACTCCCTCAGTGAGCAAACCACCTTGATCAAATCCAACGTATCCAGGGGGCGCGCCAATTAAGCGACTAACTGCATGCCTTTCCATATACTCCGACATATCAAAGCGCAATAACTCCACACCCATAATAAAAGCTAGTTGCTTGGCAACTTCTGTTTTACCAACGCCGGTAGGGCCTGAGAATAAAAAGGAGCCTATTGGCCTATCGATTTTGCCAAGCCCCGCCCGAGCCATCTTAATGGACGATGCTAAAGCTTCAATCGCTGGGTCTTGCCCAAATACGACGCTCTTTAAGTCCCGATCCAGGGTCTGCAATTTACTCCTGTCATCTTGACTAACCGATTGCGGTGGAATCCGGGCAATTTTAGAAACAATCTCCTCAATCTCTACCCGCCCAATCGTTTTTTTCTGTTTCGATTTGGGCAAAATTCGTTGCGCCGCACCCGCCTCATCAATCACATCAATTGCTTTATCTGGTAACTGCCGATCATTAATATATCTTGATGACAACTCAGCAGCAGCGCTTAAGGCATTTTGAGAATACTTCACGCCATGATGCTCTTCAAATCGGGACTTTAGACCCCGCAAGATTTGCACGGTTTGATCAATACTTGGTTCTAAAACATCAATTTTTTGGAAGCGCCTAGATAGCGCAGCGTCTTTTTCAAAAATGCCACGATACTCCGTAAAGGTAGTTGCACCGATACACTTCAACTGACCGCTAGATAAAGCAGGTTTTAGTAAATTACTGGCATCCAAAGTCCCGCCAGAAGCTGCACCAGCCCCAATCAGGGTATGAATTTCATCAATAAATAAAACCGCATTGACATTATCTTTTAAGGACTTCAAAACAGCCTTCAAGCGCTGCTCAAAATCCCCGCGATATTTAGTACCAGCAAGCAAAGCCCCCATGTCCAGTGAATAAACAACCGCATCTTTTAAAATTTCTGGGACTTCATTTTGGGTCACTCGCCATGCTAAGCCCTCTGCAATTGCCGTCTTACCAACACCCGCCTCACCGACCAACAGCGGGTTATTTTTACGGCGACGACACAATATTTGGATAACCCGCTCAACCTCGTGTTCACGGCCAATGAGCGGATCAATCTTACCTTGTTTTGCTAATTGATTTAAGTTTTGTGTGAACTGCTCTAACGGGCTATCTTTACCAGTGCCGGAGGCAGTCTCATCCGAGTCACTATTTTGCTGGTCTTGCTTGACCGACTCAGCCTGATCTTTACGGATTCCATGACTAATAAAATTCACCACATCCAGCCGAGTTACTCCCTGTTGCTGCAGATAATATACCGCATGCGAATCTTTTTCTCCAAAAATGGCTACCAATACATTGGCTCCAGTAACCTCTTTTTTTCCACTTGATGTGGACTGGACGTGCATAATGGCTCGCTGGATTACCCGCTGGAATCCTAAGGTTGGTTGCGTATCAACTTCTTCTGTGCCCGGCACAACGGGTGTATTGTCGTTAATGAAATTCTTGAGTTGGATGCGAAGATCAACAATATTTACCGCGCAAGCCTTCAATACATCCACTGCCGTGGCATTATCTAACAGAGCACACAATAGATGCTCAACGGTAATAAACTCATGCCGAGCCGCCCTTGCATCTACAAAAGCCATATGCAGACTAACTTCTAATTCTTGAGCAATCATACTTCCTCCATCATGCACTGCAAAGGGTGACCCGATTTACGGGAGATTTCAGTTACTTGCGCTACCTTGGTTACAGCCATGTCATGGGTGTAAACCCCACAAACACCTTTTCCTTCCATATGTACTTGTAACATAATTCTAGTGGCCGTTTCCTGATCTTTATGAAAATACTCCTGAATAATCATGACTACAAATTCCATGGGGGTGAAATCATCATTCAACAAAATAACCCGGTACAAAGGGGGAGGTTCTACTTTTTGAACTTCCCGATCTAAAACTGTTGCCCGGCCATCATCTTTTAAGGGCTTGGTCGGACGAATTGCCAAAAGCGGTTTATTACTCAATTTCTGGTTCATACTATGATTCTAATCATTAATTAATTTACTGTTTATTTTTGACCGAGTGGCGACAAATTTGATCATTTAGGTGCTAAAAAGCAAAAAAATGTGAAAAAATCCCACACCTAAGGGGAAATACTAATACGTTTTCACCTATTTCATCTTGACAGAAGCGCAAATAAAGCCAACAATCACACACATGTGTATTAATTTTAATACACAAGGCTTGTTGTTGTGTTAGCTATCAAATGTTTTTCACGCTTCAAGATTGATCCTTAATATGTAATGGAGTTCGAATGGCAACCGGTGTCGTAAAATGGTTTAATGATGCAAAAGGTTTTGGGTTTATCAAACCTGATGATGGAGAAGAAGAGTTATTTGCTCACTTCAGTGCAATCACAATGAGTGGCTTTAAAACCCTCAAAGAAGGTCAAAAGGTAACTTTTGATATTACTCAAGGCCCTAAAGGCAAACAAGCGACTAATATCCAAGGCGGTTGATTGAGCTAATCCTTTATAGGATGTTTTGCAAAGAAGCCCCTCGAGAGGGGTTTTTTTAGCTGGCCTTTTGACTTATTTTTTAGCTTACTTTTTAGTTTACTTTTTAGCCTTACCTTTCTGCTCGTCTTCTATCTTTTTCAGCTAACCTACTTAAACTCAAATACCTAAACGCAACTACTTGGATTAGTTGCAAGAGTCTAGGGATACATGCAAAAATTCTGCACTTACCCGTCGACCCTCAAATCATACCCCCCAAGGTTTAATAGCTGCTTTTAATGCTTGATAGCCTTCAATGTATAACGGACGATTTGGGCTATAAATTCGATCGAAGGCCTTGAGTTGCTCATCCAACCAATTTGCCAACTTCTCGTTGCCGGGATTGGCCGCTTTATAAGCCTCATTGATGAGCACAAAATGAATTCTTGGATCATAGGGCTGCTTCTCACCGCCTACGGTTTCATCGCCTTCTAATAAGCGCATTAACATCGCATCAGCAGAGCCCAAAGTTTGCTCGTAGATCGGTGCGCCATGGACACGGTACATGATACTGGTCATATCCTTACCATTTGTCATCGTAAAGCCCATATCTTTCCACAACTGCTTCATATCGACTGGAGATCCTACCCGTTCTAAAACAATCTGACCCCAATCACGCAGAACATCAGCTGCATCAGCCATCAAATCAGTTAAACGATCACCATCTAAATCCGTAGCATAAACAATACAAGGTCTTTGGCGAATCATGTCATGCAATAAAAGACCAAAATTGGTATCTGCAATGTGTTCATAAATGTCTCCACCCCAATTCTCCATTCCGGCTTTGAAGTCTTTAGGTAATAAAGCGACGATTGCGTCCACATTGGCACGATGCTCTTCATAGGCATCCACAGCATACTGACGTTTTAACTTAAATTTAGTGCCTGCCATCAGCCAACGAATAATGCCGGCGTTGATAGCATCTTCCTGGGCCTGAGTAGGCTTGGTGGCTACTCGACCAATCATCCCCGTGTCATGCACCATCTTAAGGAATAATCGCGCAGCGTATGCCATACGAATACCCGGGGTATTCATTTCTGAATGAATATTGCCAGTCTCTGGATCAATTTTAAACTTTTTCTTATCTTGAGAATAAGGTAAACCTGGCATAAAACGAATACTCGTAATTCCGCCATAGGGGCGAACATTACAATAAACTCCTGCGGCAGTTCGCAAAGGTGCGTTAGCCGACTTACCCGCTACAACTACTTTCTTGCCACCATCGTTGACTAGGAAATCTCCAGCGGTAGACCACTTCAGAGCTATATAGTCTAACTTTCCAAACCACTCGAGTGAGGCAAGATTCGTGTCATGCCGAAATTGGGCCATCATCGGCACTCCCAAGAAAGGCAGTCCTAAAACATCCAAGGCCATCAATGTCCCGTTCAAGGCAAACATATCGGTAAAAGCATGCGCTACTGGCTTCACATCACCGACAAAATTCCCGCCTTCCCAAATAATTGCATCATTAAAGCCAACGGGCTTTAGAGTTGATCGCTTGTAAATACTATCGAGTAATTTAAATAAATCGCCGTTTTGTTCTTCTTTGGCAATTTGTAACAAATCCAGTGGTGTTGACATAACTGAAAGACCTTTAATAAGAGTGATTAAAAAAGCTACTATCGCACGTCCTGATTACTTCGCTTTGAATGAGCATAAAGCTATCAGTCCTGCAAAGTTGTTACTATAATAAATCATTCAACTGGTGCGGGTTGACTTTTGGTGATATGACCTTCGCTCAATATCGCTTACTGAAACTAAACCGTTCAAATAACTGATGACCAATAATCTTTGCAACACAATGAATAACCGCCACTATGCTAAATAATTTAATCAAATGTAGCCTCTTACTTGCGCAACTGATTTCGTTATCAATAATTGCAGCAACGTGCTATGGCGCGCCTCTTCCATCAATTACCTTAAAAATAAATCAAGAAATCATTAAGGCTGAAGTTGCCAGTACGCCCGCTAGCCAACAAATGGGCTTAATGTACCGCAAAGAACTGCCAGAAAATCAAGGAATGTTATTTGTGTTTAATGACAAGCTAAGCCATTGCTTTTGGATGAAAAATACAGAAATACCCCTGGCTATCGCATTTATAGATGCTAGTGGAAAAATTATTAATATCGCTGAAATGGAAGCTCTTAGCGAGTCGAGCCATTGCCCATTCAGAGCAAACCCCTATGCATTAGAGATGAACCGAGGATGGTTTACAAAAAGAAAACTCGGTCCAGGTAGTTTCGTCGAAGGTTTACCTAGACCTTAAATTGTCTCTATTGGGGCCACAGAGTTTAAAACCTAGCCACTATCCAATGAGCGCTTAGTTAGTCAAAATGGCAGACATAATGTATTGGCGCTTCCGCACGAATCACAAAGTAACCGCCCGCACCAACTTCCCAAGATTGACCGGCTAAGTAAGCTTGCTCTTGGCCGCCGTTAACACTTACAAACGCAGTACCATCGACAACTTCCATAACTTCTTTAGTGGTTAAATCAAAGCGTAAGGTGCTTGGCAATATGACGCCAACAGATTTTCTGGTTTGATCCGGCAATGTTACAGTATGCGAAATACATTTACCATCAAAAAAAATATTCGCTTTCTTATCTACAGTTACTTGGTTAAATTGCATGAAATTCTCCGATGATCTTTCAGTTATTGTCGATGACGCTTAGCAATTTCGGCAATCCGTAATCGCAGCGCATTTAATTTAATAAAGCCTCCAGCATCTGCCTGGTTATAAGCGCCCCCATCATCATCAAAGGTGGCAATATTTTGATCAAATAGAGTGTCCTTTGAGTCTCGTGAAACAACTGTCACAGAGCCTTTATAGAGCTTTAATTTCACTACACCATTAACTCGTAATTGCGTATGGTCAATTAATATCTGTAGCGCTTTACGCTCTGGAGACCACCAAAAACCGTTATAAATGAGCGCAGCGTATCGCGGCATCAAATCGTCCTTTAAGTGCGCCACTTCCCGGTCTAAAGTAATACTCTCAATACCGCGATGGGCCTTTAATAAAATACTCCCGCCGGGCGTTTCATAACAGCCTCGACTTTTCATGCCAACAAAGCGGTTTTCTACTAAATCCAATCGGCCAATACCGTGCTTGCCGCCAAGCTCATTTAACATAGCCAATAATACATGGGGCAGCATCAGGTGCCCATCAATAGCAATTGCGTCTCCCCCTTGAAATTCGATATCAATATACTGCGCTTCATTCGGCGCTTCTTCAGGTGATACCGTCCAGCGCCACATCGCTTCTTCAGCCTGCGCATTCGGATTTTCCAAATGACGCCCCTCAAAACTAATATGTAATAAATTGGCGTCCATCGAATAGGGTGCACCCCCTTGCTTATGCTTCATATCTACCGGGATACCATGTTTTTCGGCATAAGCGAGTAATTTTTCACGCGATAATAAATCCCACTCTCGCCAAGGCGCAATTACTTTGATACCGGGCTCTAGAGCGTAGTAACCCAACTCAAACCGTACTTGATCATTGCCCTTCCCAGTTGCACCATGCGATACCGAGTCAGCCTGTGTCAGGCGCGCAATCTCAATCTGGCGCTTAGCAATTAATGGTCGAGCAATTGAAGTCCCTAATAAGTACTCGCCCTCATAGACTGTATTACAACGAAACATCGGGAAGACAAAGTCTCGGACAAATTCCTCACGTAAGTCATCAATAAAAATATTCTCTGGCTTAATACCGAATTGAATCGCCTTCGCTCTGGCTGGCTCAAGCTCCTCACCCTGACCCAAATCAGCGGTAAATGTCACAATTTCACAATGATAAGTATCCTGGAGCCACTTTAAGATAACGCTTGTATCAAGACCACCCGAATACGCTAAAACAACTTTTTTGATATCTGTCATATTTCAAACCAATTCATTCAATTTGCCACACAATAAAAACTCCATTAAAGCCTTTTGGACATGTAAACGATTTTCGGCTTCCTGCCAAACAATACTTTGCGCTCCATCAATCACTTCCGAGGCAACTTCTTCCCCGCGATGTGCTGGTAAACAGTGCATAAACAAGGCGTCTGATTTAGCCATCGCCATTTTGTCATTATCGACAATCCAATTTCTAAAAGCCGCTAGGCGATCGGTATTTTCCTTTTCATATCCCATACTCGTCCAGACGTCAGTTGTTACTAAATCAACGCCAACACAGGCTTGTTTAGGATCAGAAAAATTCTTTAAGCAGGCTTGTTCGGCCTGGGTAATTCTGTGATGATCTAAGGTGTAACCAACGGGGCCTGAAAAATGTAACTCAAAGCCTAAAATTGGGGCCGCTTGAAGCCAGGTATAGGCCATATTATTGGCATCGCCAATCCAAGCAACTTTTTTGCCACGAATCGAGCCACGCTCTTCGTGATAAGTAAAGATATCTGCCAATACCTGACACGGATGATATTCATTCGTTAAGCCGTTCACCACAGGCACCCGCGAATTAGCTGCAAATCGCTCTAGAATATCCTGGCCATAAGTTCGGATCATAATGATGTCCGTCATCCTAGAAATCACTTGTGCAGCGTCCTCAACGGGTTCGCCACGGCCTAGTTGGGTGTCCTGTGTATTTAAATACACGGCGTGGCCGCCTAATTGGTGCATGCCAGCCTCAAAAGATAAACGCGTTCTAGTGGAGTGCTTCTCAAAGATCATCGCTAATGTTCGATCGTGTAAGGGGTGCCAGGTCTCATACGCTTTAAATTTGCGTTTTAAGATCTTGGCTCGCTCCAAAATGTAATCGTATTCGCTTTCGTTAAAGTCTGAAAACTGCAGGTAATGCCTCAATGGGTGGTTTTTATTTTCCATATTTATTTTTTAAGCTAAAAAGTTATTGTATGCAACCCACTTCTTACAAGGGTTATTATTTAACGACCAACATTCCTTAATTACCCTCCTATGATGCTTCAACTATCCTTTCTTGTTTTCTGTACACGGATGCATATTGCATCAGATCAGATCAATTTGTCATGACGGTTTTTTAAGATTGCCACGCAAATGCGCTATAGTCATCCAAGTCTATATGATTCATTACTAACGTTTGACAGCGCTTACCTTACACCAATCAATTCATTCGTCATTCATGTCCAAACAATACTGCATCAAAGGTATCACCCCAAACGGTAAAGTATTCAGGCCGAGTGATTGGGCCGACCGTTTGTGTGGCGTCATGTCTTCATTTAGACCCCCAGATGATGATGGGGATCCAAGATTTACGTTTTCACCCTATGTTACGCCTGAAACAATTGAGGATGTTAAATGCGTAATCGTTGATACACAATTAGCAGATATTGACGTTCGAGCGCTCGATTTTGTACTCAATTTTGCGAAAGACAATCACCTTGTCCTAATCGAGCTCAATGAGACGTCTTCCTAAAATTTTTGTTCAAACAACTTAAAACTATAAAGTCCGCAATTGCGGACTTGTCAGACATTTACTGCTACAAACTAAACTATTCTAAAAGGGGAAATCTCCAAATTCGATAGCAAAATGAAATCAACAAAATAAAATCAGCAAAATCCGATTAAGCAGCCATTGCTTTGATCGCTGCTGACAACCTGGATTTTTGACGTGAAGCAGTATTTTTATGAATAATTTTCTTATCAGCAATCTGATCAATCGTGGATTGCGCAGCTAAAAAAACTTTTGCTGCAGCTGCTTTATCACCAGTGTCAACTGCCTTGCGAACAGATTTAATTGCCGTTCTCAAGCGAGATCTCAAACTAGAATTGTGCGCGTTTAACTTGACTGCTTGACGGGCGCGTTTGCGAGCTTGTGCTGTATTTGCCATATGTTTTACTCAGTTTCTTTCAGTTTCTAATAAATTTTTTTGAACTACTCATTTGTTACATATTCGGTTGGTGGTTTTCTATTGCACTTCTTTTCTATTGCACTTCTTTTCTATTGCACTTCAATCTCCACTCTCATTGATAAAATACCTGATAAAGATTCGAAGCATCGACATACTCACAAGGTACTATCATTAAAATAAGATTTTCTATTGGAAAACCATTAATCCTCTATTATAACCTAGACAGATACTTTTTACTACCCCAACACAATAAGTGACTTAGTTCGTGAATCTTCTCTCTGCAGCAGCCAAAGTTAGTACTATTACGATGCTCTCCAGAGTAACTGGTCTCATTCGGGAAACTCTCATCGCTCGTGCTTTTGGGGCATCCGAAATGACCGATGCATTCAATGTCGCATTTCGAATACCGAACTTACTGCGCCGGTTATTTGCCGAAGGTGCATTTTCGCAAGCATTTGTTCCAATCTTATCTGAGATTAACAGTACCCAAGGACCAGATCAGGCTAAAAAATTAATTAATGTAGTTTCAACCCTGCTATTTTGGAGTCTATTAGTGACTGTTATCTTTGGCGTTGTTTTTGCACCACTTCTTATTTTGGCAATCGCTACTGGCTTTCAGGATAAACAAACTTTCGAAATTACGGTAGTGCTCACGCAAATCATGTTTCCTTATATTGGGCTCATTTCACTAGTCTCATTAGCCGCCGGCATTCTCAATACGCATCAACGGTTTGTAATCCCGGCCCTGACTCCCACCCTTTTAAATGTAGGTATTATCCTTGCAGCATTATTTCTTGCGCCACAATTAACTACCCCTATCTATGCTCTAGCAATCGGGGTTCTCGTGGGTGGGCTCTGCCAACTCATACTTCAGGTGCCAGTTCTTATAAAAATAGGGCTGCTGCCGCGTATTGGACTGGGGTATCAACGTCTTCGCCAAGCGGCTAGCGACCCAGATGCTAAAAGGGTGCTGAAGTTGATGGGGCCAGCTATTTTTGCCGTTTCGGTCGCGCAAATCTCCCTACTAATTAATACTAATATTGCCTCTCATCTGACTGCAGGTAGCGTTTCTTGGCTATCTTATGCTGATCGCTTAATGGAATTTCCAACCGCTTTACTTGGTGTTGCAGTCGGTACCGTTCTACTTCCAAGCTTGAGTAAGGCGAATGCGCAAGGGCATACGGAGTTAGCTAGTCAATTGATTACTTGGGGGATTCGTTTAACTTTTCTCCTAGCCACCCCCGCTGCCCTGGCCCTTTTTATCTTCGGTGAGCCTCTCGCGGCAGCTTTGTACCACTACGGCAAGTTCACATCCCACGATGTCGAAATGACCCGTCTTGCATTGCAAGCCTATGGGGTCGGTTTGATTGGCTTAATTTTAGTTAAAATCCTTGCTCCCGGATTTTATTCGCGCCAAAATATCAAAACACCTGTCAAAATAGCCTTAATTGTTCTCATTTGTACGCAACTTCTAAACTTAGTGTTTGTTCCTCTATTTGCCCATGCCGGCTTAGCCCTTTCCATTGGTGTCGGAGCCTGCCTGAATGCAGCCTTGCTATGGATTGGGCTTGCCCGACGTGGAGGAGTGTCCTTTGGAAAGCAAGCCTGGTGGAAGTTTTTTGTGCAACTAGGCGTGGGGCTTGTGATTTTTGGAGTCATTTTAGGTTTTGGGGCAAACTATCATGATTGGATTGCTATGAGCGCTAATCCAATGAGTCGAATATTTCTAATGCTTGCTTGGGGGGCATTGGCAATGCTAGGCTACTTCATGACCCTTTGGATTTGTGGAATTCGTTTTAAAGAATTTTTAAGACACGCGAGTTAATTTACATGCCTACTAAACATCTTGACTACTTTGCCTCTTTGGTTGCTGAAGATCAAAATTTACCCCTGACTGAGGCTGCAATTGCGGTTGCTCAACATGCCTATCCAGATCTGGATGTTCAAGCAGTTTTAGATCATATCGACGCACTGGTAAAAAAACTCAACGCTCGATTTACTCCAGAGACGACAGATTTACAAAAATTGCAGCATCTCAAACACTATTTTTTTTCAGAGTTGCATTTTGAACTCAATACCAATGATTACTATGACCCGGAGAACTCTTATCTGCACAGTGTGCTGCAAACTCGTCGTGGAATTCCCATATCCCTGTCTTTAATTATGCTTGAAATGGGAGGGCAAATTGGTTTGAATATTCGAGGGATCTCTTTTCCGAACCACTTCTTAGTTCGGGTTTCATTGCCTCAAGGTGAAGTTGTGCTGGACCCTACAACTGGCGCCTCCCTATCAAAAACCGAATTACAAGCAATGCTAGATCCATACCTAGACGCCCAGGGTTATCGCGGAGAAATGGCTCTCCCCTTGAGTGTGTTCTTAAAAAGCTCTGGGGCGCGAGAAATCTTGTCGCGCTTATTGAGGAATTTGAAAGCTGTCTATAGCCATCAAGATCGGTGGGAGCGACTTCTAGGTATTCAGGAAAGACTAGTTATCTTACTGCCTGGCGAAATAGAAGAAATTCGTGACCGTGGTCTAGCCCTTGCACAGTTAGACTACACTCGCCCTGCCATCGAGGACATGGCAACTTACTTGAGCCATATGCCGCTAGCAGAGGATGCCGATGAAATTAGAGAACATCTGCAGGATCTTGAAAGAACGTTGAAGCCCCATTAGCGGCCAAAGTGCCCAATCGTTCTAAGTACTAGAATCCCCCCTCAGTCAATACAATATATCCGAGCTAATTGATTGGGCTATTTTGCTCAGCCTATCCACAATTGCGTCAGGGGCTTATCTAGAAATTTCTGATGTATTAGTCTTTTTTTTCGAAAGGATCAACTGGATGAGTCGCACAAAGGCCGTCAAAAGAACCGGTATCACAGCCGCACCAACGCCAATTAATACGATCGTATTCAGGTTGTCCTTAATCACAGGAAGGTTTCCAAAAAAATAACCCGCAACAGTTAAAGAGCCACTCCAAAATACCGCCCCAGCAATATTAAATAGCTGAAATTTTGAGAAATTCATCCCCGATACCCCTGCAACAAAGGGTGCGAAAGTCCTTACAATCGGCACAAAGCGCGCTAATATGATTGTCTTACCGCCGTGTTTTTCAAAAAAAATGTGGGTTTTTTTTAAAGCGCCCTGATCAATCCAAGTAATCGAGCTTATCTCCATCCGCGTAACTAAATACTTCCCAATCCAATAATTCACTGTATTACCGAGTATGGCGGCAGTAATGATTAAAAAATTCAACAAAAATAAATTAAGCTGACCGGTGGCACAAAATGCCCCAGCTGTGAATAGTAGGGTATCCCCTGGCAAGAATGGAAATACGACGAGACCTGTTTCAGCAAAAATAATAGCGCTTAAAATGCCGTATGACCAGGCGCCATATTCACCAAGGTGATCGCCTATGTGCATTAAAAACTGCAAGAATATAATTAATTGTTCCACGGTAAGCATATTACCAGTTTCAAATGAACACTGAAGTCTTCATGAGAAAATAGCACCATGTCACGACAACCTATTCTAGAACTACCAAATCAGTTAATTAGTCAAATTGCAGCTGGGGAGGTGATTGAACGACCAGCAGCAGTTGTCAAAGAATTGTTAGAAAATGCTGTCGATGCCAATGCCTCTCAGATTCAGATTCGCCTTGAAGATGGTGGCACTTCGCGTATTGTGATTAGTGATGATGGCGTCGGGATACCCGCAGCCGAACTCCGGTTAGCTTTAACAAGACATGCTACGAGTAAAATTAGATCTCTAGAAGATCTGGAGTCCGTCCGCACGATGGGCTTTAGGGGAGAGGCCCTCGCCTCTATTGCATCTGTTTCAAGAACAATTTTTACCTCCCGTACACTCCATGATGAACACGCTTGGGAAATTGATAGCGCTCATCAAAAGGTTCAGCCGGCTGCTGGAGATATTGGCTCCCGAGTGGATGTAGCCGATCTTTTTTTTAATACTCCAGCTAGACGAAAATTTCTCAAGTCGCACGCCACCGAATTGGGTCACTGTATCGAAGCGATTAAACGGGTGGCCCTGGCAAATCCTCAAACTAGCTTTGCAATTTGGCATAACGGTAAAGCCCTTCACCGATGGATAGCTGCTGATTTAAATCGCCGCGCAACTGATATTCTCGGACCTGAATTTGAAGCAGCAAAACTTGCCGTACAAAGTGGTAATGCGTTAATTCAACTAGCAGGCTTTATCGGCTCACCAACAGCTAGCCGAGCAAGGGCTGATCAGCAATATATCTTTATTAATCAACGATTCGTCAAAGATAAGCTGATTAATCACGCTATCCGTAGCGCCTATCAAGATGTGCTGCATGGCGATCGACAACCCATTCTCCTTCTGTGCTTAACTATTAATCCTGAGTTGGTTGATGTGAATGTGCATCCCGCCAAAATTGAGGTTCGTTTTCGGGATAGTAGGGCAGTCCACCAATTTGTCTTCCACACCATTCAAGACCGCTTAGCTCATGGGGCTGGCCAGGGAGAGGCGAGCTTACCCACGTTAGAAAACTTGGCGCTCCCAACTACCCAATTTAAGCAATTAGAAAAATTGGTTGCGCCTCAATCCCAAAGCTACACCCCGTTTTATTCAAAAAATCAACGGCTATCGCTGCCGATGAGTGGCTCAGTAAAAGACTCGATGCAGCAACTTTTTAGCACACCGAACACCACTCTAAACTCTGTCCAAAGTAGTTATTCAGAGGTCCCTCAAGAAAACGACCAGCCTCTAGGGCAGGCAATTGCGCAGTTAGCTGGAATTTATATCTTGGCGCAAAATCAACAAGGCATCGTACTTGTTGATATGCACGCCGCACATGAACGCGTTCTTTATGAAAAATATAAATCGGATTTAAATACCGCTGTCGTCACCCAACAACTTCTTGTTCCTGTAGTACTCAATGCGAGTCGAATTGAAATCAGTACATTGAATGAATATCACTCCAGCCTCATTCAACTGGGCTTTGATATATCTGAGCTTGGGCCTGAACAATTAGTCATTCGATCATTACCCGCATTAATGAGTAAATCAGATCCAGCTCAATTGATTCGACAATTACTCCTCGATTTAGAGCAACTCGGATCTAGTGCTACCATCAACGCGGCACAACATGAAAAGCTGGCTTCAAAAGCCTGCCACGCAGCAGTTCGCGCCCATCGACTATTAACGATTCCTGAAATGAATGCCTTATTGCGTCAAATGGAACAAACCGATCGAGCCGACCAATGTAATCATGGCAGGCCGACATGGATTCAATTATCGGTAGCAGACTTGGATAAGTTATTTATGCGGGGTCGTTAATGACTCCATTTGAAAATGATTCGGCACTTAACCAGATACTAGTCATCGTTGGGCCAACTGCCAGTGGAAAAAGTCAATTATCGTTGGAAGTGACTAGTCAAGCACTACAAAAAAATATCCAGATTGAATTAATTAGTATGGATTCAGCTTTAGTCTACAGGGGGTTAAATATTGGCACAGCAAAGCCGAGTATGGCTGAGCAGTTGCAAGTGCCTCACCATGGCATTGATATCAGAGATCCTTGGGAAACTTACTCAGCCGCCCAATTTGCCAAAGATGCAGCGCGTTGGGCTACCGAGATTCGCGCTAAAGGAAGTGTGCCAGTTATCGTCGGCGGAACAATGCTGTATTGGCGAGCATTGAGTCAAGGTCTAACCAACTTACCGCAAAGCCAGCCAGAAATTCGACTACAAATCGCCAAAGAAGCAGAGGTCATCGGCTGGCCAGCCATGTACGATCGCTTACAAGTAATGGACCCAATTACTGCCTCAAAATTACCTCCTGGCGACACGCAGCGTATTTCTAGGGCTCTTGAAGTCTACCTAGGCTCAGGACAACCAATGTCGTCTTGGATAGCCAAAGCACCCTATGCGCCATCGCGAGATGGCTCCATCATCAAACATCATTTAATATCTTTGGAGCCAAATGATCGTCAATGGCTTCACGCTCGAATGGCAGAGCGCTTTTTAAAAATGCTGCAGCTTGGTTTTTTAGAGGAAGTGGCCAGCTTAATTTTAAATCCCCAAATTACGCCCGATCTGCCAGCTATGCGAGCGGTAGGTTATCGCCAAGCCTGGCAATATCTTCGTGAAGAAATAAACTACCCCGATTTGGTCAGTACAAGTCTTGCCGCTACAAGGCAATTGGGCAAAAGACAGTTGACTTGGTTGCGGGCTATGCCAAGTCGTATTGTCGTTGATCCAAGCTTACCTCAAGTCATTCCTCAAACTGCCGCTAAATGCGTTAGTTATATTGAACAGCATTGCCTGCGCTAAATATTTCTTTTAAAGTACGATCGTTTGCGGTGCGTTCACGGGACGTTCGACGACCTCGCCGATTTGCCAAGCAGTTAATTGTTCCGCCTTTAATGCCTCAATCGCTTGAGAAACGGCGTGGCTAGGTACTACAACTACTAAACCTATGCCACAATTAAATACGCGATGCATTTCTAAATCGGCTACTTGACCCTTTTCTTGTAACCATTGAAATAAGCTAGGCATTTGCCATGCATCCCGGTGCAAAACCGCTTGTAGGTTTTCAGGTAAGACCCGAGGGATGTTCTCAACTAAGCCACCACCGGTAATATGTGCCATCCCCTTAACACTTACGATGTTCAGTAGATTTAAGATCGGTTTAACATAGATTTGGGTAGGCGCCATCACTACCTCCTGTAGTGGTCTTCCAGCAAAATCATCTAGCGGTTGAGCGCCTGCTCGCTCAAGTATTTTTCGAATTAAGGAAAAACCGTTCGAATGCGCTCCGCTTGATGCAACTCCGATTAACTGATCGCCAGGTTGGATTTGTTTACCAGTAATAATTTTACACTTTTCGACTACGCCAACCGCAAATCCTGCTAAATCATACTCACCTGCAGGATACATACCTGGCATTTCAGCGGTCTCGCCGCCAATCAGGGCGCAACCAGCAATTTCACATCCCTTAGCAACACCTCCAATAACTGTCGCAGCAACTTCTACCGACAACTTTCCACAAGCAAAATAGTCTAGGAAAAAGAGCGATTCTGCGCCTTGAACAAGAATATCATTCACACTCATTGCCACCAGATCCTGCCCAACTGTGTCATGAATCTGCCACTCAAAAGCTAGCTTTAACTTAGTTCCCACCCCGTCAGTGCCAGATACCAAGACCGGTTCCTGATATCTCTTGGGGACCTCAAAAAGAGCCCCAAAGCCTCCAATACCCGCTAATACGCCCTCCCGCATCGTTTTCTTTGCTAAGGGCTTGATTCGCTCGACTAGCTCATCACCAGCAGCCATATCAACGCCAGCATCCTTATAAGATAGACCATGGGAAGATGCGATCAATGGCTTGGATGTATCATTTTTGTTTGAATTTGACATATTGTTCTCTTGTACTCGGTAGAATGAGAAGATTCTAATTCATGGTGGACGCAATGTCTGAAATTTTGACGCCTTTTTTAGCCGCATTTATCTTGGCCTATATTCTAGAGCCGGTGACTTTGCGCCTGGAGGCTCTGAAAATTCCCCGTAGCTTGGCCGCTCTTTTTACCTTAATTTTAGGCGTATTTATCTGTTTAACTATTGTTCTGTTACTCCTGAACCTACTACAACATGAAATTCCACTTATTAAGAAGCAGTTCCCTAGCTGGCTTGCATCAATCCAGTTATGGGCTACCCCCAAATTAACTAATTTAAATATCGAATTAGATTGGAGCCATATCCGAGAACAGCTCACTATTCAAATTAGTTCACAAGTCGCAGATAATGCTAACAGCCTAGTAACCAAAACTCTTTCCACAGTTCTAGCTTCATCAGGGTCTTTTTTTCTTTTTATAGCAAATTTGGTTCTCATACTATTTATTTTGTTTTATTTATTGCTGGACTGGAAAGGATTTTTTAAGCTTCTAGGGCAACTCATCCCGCAAAAATTACGCCCTATACTAATTCCTATCGTTCAAGAAGTCGATGAGCTACTTTCCCAATATTTGCGCGGGCAGTTCTTGGTGATGCTCATACTGGCTATTTACTACAGCACAGGTCTATACCTGATCGGTGTGCAAAGCGCTATTGCCTTGGGTGCTTTTACTGGCCTAGTCGCATTTATTCCCTATGTCGGCTTTTTAATTAGTTTTTCATTGTCTACCCTAGGCGCACTATTACAATTTGGCCCTAGTAATGCCCTATTACTAGTCCTCGCTCTTTACGGCGCGGGACAATTGCTTGAAGGCTTTTTTCTGACCCCTCGACTAGTTGGGGAACGAATCGGTCTGCACCCCGTTGCTGTTTTATTTGCCCTGATGGTGTTTGGTCAATTGTTTGGGTTTTTTGGTATCCTTCTAGCCCTACCCATGGCAGCAATTAGCCTGGTGGCAATTCGCTACTCAAAAGCACGCTATCTAGATAGTGCTTGGTTTAAGGAAAAATAATCTTTTGTTCATGAAATTAAATCAGCAACAATTTACCCTAGACATATTAAAGTCGCCGATTCCAAGCCTTGCCAATTTTGTTTTGTCGAATGTGCCTCAACTAGAATCCGTTTGCGTTCGTACTATTCTAGAAAAGATTAGCTCGCACTGGCATGCCGGTAAGACGATACCGCCAGAGTTAAACTTGATTTACCTCTGGGGAGCAAACGGCTCAGGTAAGTCACACTTACTAAAGGCCTTATTTGAGGAAGCAAAGGGCGCTAATTTACCGACCTTATTTCTGACCCCATCTAGCCCACTTTGGAGCACTCTCCAAACTTCCCCACAAAAACTTGCTTATTTGATTGACGATATCCATGTGTTGAATTCGACTGAGTTAAGTCAGCTATTCAAACTCATGATCGATACCAAGTCGTCGCCAGAAATTTTCTTGTGTATTTCTGGGGCACATTCCATCAAAGGACTTCATATCAGAGAGGATGTTTCTTCAAGACTGGCTTCTGGAATCAACTTTTCGTTACAGATTCTGTCTGATACAGAAAAAATATGCGCTATCCAAGAAGCTTCTCTGGCTAGAGGCCTTCATCTTTCTGATGATATTGCTCCGTGGCTACTCAAAAATTGCCCGCGCGACTTACCTAGTTTAATCAATATACTAGAGGTCCTAGATCAATATTCCTTACAAACAAAACGTCCAATCAATCTTTCTTTATTAAGAGATTTATTTAATCCAAACTAATTACGCAATGAACCCAAAGCTACCTTGTATCGCTCTATTCGACCTAGACCATACCCTTCTTCCAATCGATAGTGACCATGAATGGGGGCGCTTTCTAGCTCGACTCGGAGTTGTCGATCCCTTATATTACCAACAAGAGAATGAACGGTTTTATCGGGCTTACAAAGAAGGTACGCTGGATATTCAAGCGTTTTTGCAATTCGCTTTAAAGCCCCTCAAAGATCACCCAAAATCGACCTTAGATCAATGGCACGAGCAGTTTATGACTGAAGTGATCGAGCCGCAAATTCGTAAAGAGGCAATCGGCCTGGTTAACCATCATCTGGTTAAAGGCGATATCTGTTGTATTGTGACAGCTACCAATAGCTTTGTTACTAGACCTATTGCAAAACGTTTTGGTATCGACCAACTGATTGCAACCGAGCCAGAAACTATGCTTTTACAGGACAAAATCCAATTTACTGGTAGAGTGCATGGAACCCCTAACTTTAAGGAAGGCAAAGTAGTCCACGTGCAAAATTGGTTAAGAAAGCTTGGCTATGATTGGCAATCGCTTCAAGAAAGTATTTTTTACTCCGACTCGATGAATGACCTCCCCTTATTACAGCAAGTTAAAACTCCTGTAGCAACTAATCCTGATGAACGTTTGCGAGCATACGCCACTTCAAATCAATGGCAAATTTTGGATTTGTTTGCATGATTCAACAAATGATTCGTCGCTTGTTTGGAAAAAAAGATCGCCTTTCTCAACCAGTACACAAAAAAAAACAACCAACACCCGTTGAAAAGACGAAGCATCACATTGACCCGCAACTCATTTCTAAAAATGCGATCAAAGTCACTAAAACCCTCCAAGATGCGGGCTATCTCGCTTATATTGTTGGAGGAGCAGTTCGCGACTTACTCCTAGGCATAACCCCCAAAGATTTTGATGTTGCAACAAATGCTACCCCAGACCAAGTTCATCAGTTATTTAAACGCTCACGAATTATTGGCAAGCGGTTCCAAATTGTTCATGTCACATTTTATGGCTCCAGTTCTACAACTCAACGCCAAGAAATTATCGAGGTCTCAACCTTTCGCGCTCTTTTAGAAGAGTCCGGAGAGCATATCGCACAAAGTGGCAGAATACTTCGCGATAACGTCTGGGGAAATCAAGCTGAAGACGCCGCCAGAAGAGATTTCACAATTAATGCCATGTACTATGATCCGGCGAGCGAACGCGTCTTGGATTACCACCACGGGATGGCCGACATCAAAAACAAATTACTACGAATGATCGGTGATCCAACGCAACGCTATCGTGAAGATCCAGTTCGTATGCTCCGAGTCGTTCGTTTCGCGGCTAAAACGCAATTCGAGATTGAACCCAAGTCCTTAGAGCCAATCGCATCCTTAGCGCACTTAATTCATGATGTCCCTAGCGCTAGGCTTTTTGATGAAATGCTCAAACTCCTTGTTTCAGGCCACGCTTGGTCCTCACTTTGCACACTTCGCGATGTCGGACTCGACCAAGGTCTTTTACCCATGTTAGATGCAATTTTGGAAAAAGATGGTCAAACGAGCTTTGCCAAATTAGCCCTGGATAGAACCGATCAGCGCGTTCAAGAAGGTAAAACGATCTCTCCTGGTTTTTTATTTGCAGCCTTGCTTTGGGAGCAGGTCTATACCGAATGGCAATTACTCATGCAAACTGGTAAAACTACCGTGTTAGCACTGCATCAGGCAATCGATCTAGTCTTAGCTAACCAACGAGAAGTGTTTGCAATCCAACGAAGATTTGAAACGGATATGCATGAAATTTGGAGTTTGCAACCCCGTTTTGAAAAACGCATTGGGAAAATGCCCTATCGATTAATTGAGGCGCCCAGGTTTAGGGCAGGCTTTGATTTTCTATGTCTTCGATGTGAGGCAAAACAATTACCAATGGAATTGGCTCAGTGGTGGGAAAAGTTCCAAATTACCACTCCAGATGAACGGGCAGAACTCCTATTACAAGTTAAAAATGAATCCCCTGTAAATTTGTCAAGTAATGCAAATAAGTCTCGAAGGCGAAGGCGCCGAGCCCCTAAACATCAAGCCTCTGATGAAAAATTACTAGACGTCGAGCAGTCCCCTTGAAATTTCATTAAAGTAGAGGAAATAAATACCAAGACTAAAGGTAACTAATACATGTCAACAGCCTACATAGGACTCGGCGGTAATATTGGAGACTCTCGACAAATCTTAACCGATGCAGTCATTTGTCTAGCCCAGATTCCTGCAATTCAAATTAACGCGCGGAGTTGTTTTTATATCAGTACGCCCGTGAATGCTCCTGGCAATGATTACGTCAATAATGTCATCGCAGTCTCAACCCGTCTCGAACCAATCCCCCTCTTACACGCCTGCCAATCTGTCGAGCAAAAGTTTGGTCGAGAACGGCCTTACGAAAATGCCCCTAGAACGCTCGATATCGACCTACTGATGTATGATGATGTAACGTACAATTCTCCAGAATTGATCTTGCCCCACCCCAGAATGGCCGAAAGAATGTTTGTTCTTTTGCCGTTATTAGAGATTGATTCCGAAATATCCTTGCCTAAAATTGGAAAATTGAAAGATCAAATCGCAAATCTATCTTGGCAAAAAATAGAGCGGTTGCATAATAGCTCCTTATGCAACGGACCCTGCGAATCAAAACCTTCGTAGATTTTGCTCAAAAACTTTTCTAAAAAATCTAAAGAACCTATCGACTCAATATGAGTTATATCGATCCACAAAAAAATATCCTACCAGTCTCCGTCACTACTCTTTTTAAAATGAAAGAGGATGGTAATAAGATCACCTCCTTAACAGCCTATGATGCAAGCTTTGCTGCACTCTTTGACCAGCATGGGATTGATGTTATTTTGATTGGTGATTCCCTAGGCAACGTCATTCAGGGTCACAGTACAACAATTCCAGTGCAAGTGGCTGACGTTGTTTACCATACTGCCTGTGTTGCGCGAGCAAGTTCCAGATCCTTTTTAGTCGCTGACCTTCCCTTTGCTTCATATGGTAATGCCGAGATGGCTCTAAAAAATGCTACTCTTTTAATGCGAGCCGGTGCGCAAATGGTCAAATTAGAGGGTGGTAAATGGCTTGTTGAAATTATTGAGCACCTCGTCAAACAAGGCATACCAGTATGCGCCCATCTAGGTCTTACACCGCAATCAGTCAATACTTTGGGCGGTTTTAAGGTGCAAGGTAAAACGCCTACGGCCGCTCAAATAATGCGCGAGGATGCCTTAGCACTTGAAGCAGCAGGAGCTCAGTTACTAGTTTTAGAGGCTATTCCTTCGAGTCTTGGAAAATCAATCACCGAGAGCTTAACCATACCAACTGTGGGTATTGGCGCCGGGCCCGATTGCTCTGGTCAAGTTCTAGTCATGCACGACGCTATCGGTGCATTCCCTGGACGTCAGCCTAAATTTGTTAAAAATTTCTTGGAATGTACGGGAACTATTGAAAAAGCGATAAAACTGTATATTGAAGAAGTTAAATCTGGCGTCTTCCCTGCACCCGAGCATTGCTTTTCGGATTGATGCTTTTTTTTGATTCAGGAAGAGGCTTAGTCTTGAATTAGTCCCTAGTAGAAGTAGACGTGTGCTCGGATCTTTTAGGCTAATTAATTAAAAAAGCTTTTTACCCGATCAAACCACCCCTTCTCTTGCGGGTTATGCTTACTGCTATCAGACTGGATGCTGGCATCAAAATCACGCAATAATTGTCGCTGTTGCTCATTGAGCTTAACCGGGGTCTCAACTTGCACGTGGACATATAAATCGCCAACAACACTCGACCGGACTCCCTTAATGCCTTTACCACGAAGTCTAAAAGTGCGACCTGTTTGAGTTCCCTCAGCCACCGAAAAAGACGCCTTACCGGCTAAAGTTGGCACCTCAACCTCACCACCAAGACAAGCAGTCTTAAATGAGATTGGCATTTGGAAATGTAAGTCATCACCTTCTCGCTCAAATACAGAATGCGGTCGAATATGAATTTCCACATACAAATCACCCGGAGGGCCTTGGTTAATTCCAGGCTCACCATGTCCAGTTAATCGAATCCGCATACCGTCTTCAATCCCCGCAGGAATTTTGACTTCTAGGGTTTTTTGCTGCTTGGTCTTGCCCTCGCCATGACATTTTTTACAAGGCTTGGGTATAAATTGCCCATTGCCCCTACATTTCGGGCAAGTCTGCTGCATAGAAAAAAAGCCCTGCGACATCCGCACCTGACCTTGACCACCGCAAGTTGAACAACTCTCTACTTTGGAACCAGGTTCTGCGCCCTTTCCAGAGCACACATCACACTCATTCCACCCCGGTATACGAATTTGAGTTTCATGGCCATGGGCAGCCTCCTCAAGGGATATGTCCATGCTATAACGCAAGTCACCGCCTCGGTATACTTGCTGACCAGGGCGGCCACCGCCCCTCGCACCTGCGCCAAAGATGTCTCCAAAAATATCACCGAAGGCATCTGCAAAGCCGCCAGCCTGACCACCAGCCATATTGGGGTCAACACCAGCATGACCATACTGATCGTAAGCAGCTTTCTTTTGCGGATCAGAAAGCATTTCATAGGCCTCTTTGGCCTCTTTAAACTTTTCTTCCGATTCTTTATTATCAGGATTACGATCAGGATGGTACTTCATCGCCAGCTTACGATAAGCCTTTTTTAACTCATCATCGCTGGCGTTTTTTGCTACCCCTAGTACTTCATAAAAGTCACGCTTTTTAGCCAAAACAATTTCCTTCAATCACACATTCAAATTACTTTTTATTGACTTCCTTGAAGTCGGCGTCAACTACATTATCGTCTGCTTTTGGCTTGGAAGCCTCAGCGCCTGATTCAGCCTTGGCTTTTTCCGCCATCGCGGCATATGCTTTTTCACCTAATTTTTGACTGACTTTTCCAAGTTCTTCTGTTTTGGCTTCTATATCTGCTTTATCTCCAGCCTTCGAAGACTCTTCTAAAGACTTCATAGCAGCTTCAATACTTTCTTTTTCACTAGCCTCTAATGAGGCGCCATGCTCCTCAAGAGACTTCTTGGTTGAATGCACTAAAGCCTCAGCCGTATTGCGGGCATCAACTAAATCTCGCAACTTCTTGTCTTCTTCTGCGTTTTCTTCTGCATCTTTAACCATTGCTTGGATTTCATCTTCCGACAATCCAGAGTTCGCCTTAATAGTAATTTTATTCTCTTTACCAGTCGCTTTATCTTTGGCTCCCACATGCAAAATACCATTGGCATCAATATCAAAAGTCACTTCAATTTGGGGGGTACCACGACTTGACGGCGGAATTCCCTCTAAATTAAATTCCCCAAGACCCTTATTGGCCGTGGCCATTTCTCTCTCGCCCTGGAAGACCTTAATCGTCACAGCTGGCTGGTTATCCTCAGCAGTAGAAAATACTTGAGAATGCTTCGTTGGGATCGTCGTGTTCTTGGTAATCATTTTAGTCATTACCCCACCCAGGGTCTCAATACCGAGGGATAGCGGGGTTACGTCTAGCAATAAAACGTCTGTCCGATCGCCAGATAATACTGATCCCTGAATAGCAGCGCCAACTGCTACCGCTTCATCTGGATTGACATCCTTTCGAGGCTCTTGTCCAAAAAATTCTTTGACCTTCTCCTGCACTTTTGGCATACGCGTCATACCACCCACCAAAATCACATCTTGGATGTCAGTCAAAGCAATGCCAGCGTCTTTCATCGCAACCTTACATGGTTCAATGGTGCGGTTGATTAAATCTTCTACTAAGGACTCTAATTTTGACCTAGTCATCTTTAAAGTTAAATGCTTTGGACCAGATGCGTCGGCCGTAATATATGGCAAATTCAATTCTGTCTGCTGACTTGAAGATAATTCGATCTTCGCCTTCTCGGCCGCCTCTTTGAGACGCTGCAATGCTAAAACATCTTTACCTAAATCAACTCCTTGCTCCTTCTTGAACTCAGCAATAATATAGTCGATGATGCGCTGATCAAAATCTTCACCGCCTAAAAATGTATCGCCATTGGTTGACAATACTTCAAATTGCTTTTCGCCATCCACATCAGCGATTTCAATAATGGAGACGTCAAATGTTCCGCCTCCCAAGTCATAAACCGCAATCTTGCGATCCCCTTTAGTTTGTTTATCCAAACCAAAGGCTAAAGCGGCAGCTGTAGGCTCGTTAATAATTCTTTTGACATCTAAACCCGCAATTCGACCTGCGTCCTTAGTCGCTTGTCGTTGACTATCATTAAAGTAGGCCGGCACGGTAATTACCGCTTCGGTTACTTCCTCACCTAAGTAATCCTCCGCTGTTTTTTTCATCTTGCGTAATACTTCAGCTGAAATTTGAGGCGGGGCTAATTTATTTCCCCGAACTTCAACCCAAGCATCGCCATTATCAGCCTTGGCAATAGTGTAGGGCATTAAATCAATATCTTTTTGTACCTCTTTTTCAGCAAACTTTCTTCCAATCAAACGTTTTACTGCATACAAAGTATTTCTTGGATTAGTCACCGATTGACGTTTAGCAGGTGCGCCAACTAATATTTCACCATCCTCCATATAAGCAATAATCGATGGGGTCGTTCTCGTGCCTTCCGCATTTTCAATTACCTTCGGAGTATTACCCTCCATTACGGATACACACGAATTGGTCGTTCCTAAGTCAATGCCAATAATTTTTGCCATGGTAGCTCATCCTTACTTATTAAATAGATAATGAATAGATAAGGTTGAACTCATCAAATTCAAGTGTTTTATAAAAAATTTCTAAAGCAAAAACCAATTAATCACTTATTTGGGCTGACTCACCGTAACTAAAGCCGGCCTCAAAACACGATCCGCGATTAAATAGCCGCGCTGTAATACAGTCACAACCGTGTTCGCCTCTTGCTCTGAAGGCACCATCGAGATTGCCTGATGTAAATGCGGGTCAAATTTTGTGGTGGCCTCTGGGTTAATTTCAACGACCTTCCCCTTTTCTAAGGCACTAGTGAGTTGCTTGAGGGTTAAATCTAAGCCCTCTTTGAGCTGTTGAGCATCGTCACCCGAGTGAGCCAAAGCGGCATGCATACTGTCCATGACGGGCAACAAGTGCTCTGCAAAACTCTCAATCGCAAATTTATGCGCTTTAACCACGTCATCCATACCCCTGCGACGGGCATTTTCTGTGTCGGCTTTAGCCCGGAGAAAAGCATCCTTACTTTCCGATAACTCTGCCTTTAACTGCTCAATTTGCTGCTCTAAGCTCGGCTCGACTGGGTCCGGCTCTGTGGACGGCGGAGTTTGCTCAGCTTCAGCCGCTTGTACAGGATCTAAATTCTTATTTTCTTCTGTCATTTCAATTGTTTAAGTTAAAGTTTCCAACATAAAAATCTGTTGTCAAACAGTAAATATAGGCAATCTGACATATTTCAAGTAATTTGGAAAAAAATTACTTGGCAAGAGACTCAAACTACGACGTTAAACGCGCTAACGCCTTTTTAGCTAGTTCTAGTCGATTTTGTATTTCTGTATCTAAACTTGGCACTAAACCCCAACCCGCAATATTCTCTGTCGCAATTTGGTGCAACGCGTTTAGCCAAACCACCTCGTCATTGAGGCAAGGGATGGCATGGTAGGCGCCCCCGCCAGCATGCTGGAAGATTTCTTTACCTTCCATGGCGATTTCCTCTAAGGTTTCTAAACAATCTGCAGGAAATCCAGGGCAAAAAATATCTAAGCGAGCAGTTTTTGCATTACCTAAGCTTTCTAATAATGGCGCTGTGTAAGGTTTTAACCATTCCGCTTTCCCAAAGCGAGACTGAAAACTCAAAATGGCTTCTTGGTCATTTAAACCTAAAGCCTCTCGTAATAAACGCCCTGTTTTATGACATTCGCAATGATACGGGTCCCCAAAGTCAAGAGTTCGCTTGGGTACGCCATGAAAGGATAGTAGTAAACGATCCCCCTTTGCAAAATTTGGCTTGCCATGCTTAGACCAGTAATTCTCAACCTGTACCTTTAAAGAATGAATATACGAGGGATGATCGTGATAATGCTTAATGGTTCGGAGCGCTGGTGGATTACGCATGGTCTGATGAACTCTAAAAACTTCGTCAAAACTAGAAGCGGTTGTGGTTGCAGAATACTGCGGATATAAAGGTAAAATTAGCAACCGATCGACCCCTTGCTGGTCCATTTCAGCCATGACCTGAGCTATCGAAGGTTGGCCATAGCGCATCGCCATAGCAACTTCCATATCAGCTGTTTTTGCGTCTTTTCGAAAAGCCGCTTGCAAAGCCTTAGCTTGATTTCTGGTATGTACCATCAAAGGTGAGCCGCCATTTGGCCCATCTATCCAAACACTGGCATATTTTTTTGCAGAAGCTCCAGAACGAATCGGTAAAATAATTCCATTCAAGATAATCCACCAGATCAGTTTAGGGACCTCAACCACGCGCGGGTCTGACAAGAACTCCTTTAAATATGGCCGAACTGCTTGCGCTGTTGGGGCAGCAGGTGTGCCTAAATTGACTAATAAAATGCCAACTTTAGAGGCTTTGGCATGCGCCAAATTCGGATCAATTAGGCGGTTATTCATGTGTAACCTTGGAATAGTCTTGCTGACTCAGTGCGCTGGATAATAATTTGGCCGTAATATCAACGATTGGAATCACACGTTCATACGCCATCCGGGTGGGTCCAATGACCCCCAAGGTCCCAACCACAACGCCGTCTACACTGTAAGGTGCAGTAATTACAGCCATGTCATCTAAAGGCACTAAGGCGCTTTCGCCCCCAATAAAAATCTGAACGCCATCCGCTCGGCTAGAAATATCTAATAACTGCATCAAACTCGTCCGTTGCTCAAATACTTGAAATAAACGCTTGATCTTGTCCATATCAGAAACTAATTCACCAACTTCCAGGAGTTTTTTCTCGCCAGAAATAACCATGCCATCTTGAGGCTCTTGTAAAGTACTAGAGCTAGCTTGGACCGCTTGACTCATTAAAGCACTAATGTCCGCTCTTAAACCATCCAACTCATGACGTAAACGCATTCGAACCGACTCAAAGTCAAGCCCAGCATAATGGGAATTAATATAGTTACTAGCCTCTATCAGTTGGGAGGGGGTGTAATCTTGGGAAGTGAGTAATATCCGATTTTGAACGTCGCCCTGTGGGGATACTAATATTAATAGAATACGCTTTTCAGATAAGCGTAAAAATTCAATTTGTTTAAATATTTGAGTCCTCTTCGGACTCATCACTACCCCAGCAAAAGTGGAAAGATTCGATAAAACATGAGCCGCCGCCGCAATAACCCGCTTTGGTGAATCTGGCTGAATCTCATCAGAGGCCTCGCGCGCAGCAATGTCCTCTAATGGCCGAATAGTCAGCATCGTATCGACAAAAAGCCGATATCCCCGAGGGGTAGGAATTCGTCCAGCTGAAGTATGCGGACTTGTTACAAAGCCCATCTCCTCAAGATCCGCCATCACATTGCGTATGGTTGCAGCAGATAAATCCAGCCCAGAATGCCTTGAAAGAGTCCTAGAGCCAACAGGATGACCCTCAGATATATATCTTTCAATGAGTGTTTTAAGAAGTTCGTGGGCTCTTTTGTCCATAATATATAAGATTTTAACCATTCCCCCTACAACACGGTCAAAGGTATCATTTGAAAGAGCACCTTTGCTATGGTTTAATCAGTATATGTCAAAAGAAAATAATCTTCCTAATCGGTTTGAACGCATTGCCCTAGTCGGTAAATTACAGGGCGATGCCATTGGTCGAATCCTAAAAGAAATTACCGAAGTGCTCGAGGATCTAGGTTGCCATGTTAGTCTAGAACAAGAAACAGCTCTTCATCTTGGGCAGAGTAATCTTCCGGCTCTTGCGATTACTGATTTCTCAGACAAGATCGATATGGTCATCTCCATTGGTGGTGATGGTACTCTCATCGGAGTAGGGCGACAAATTGCCGGGAAGAATATCCCCCTAGTCGGAATTAATATGGGACGGCTTGGGTATATGACAGATATCCCATTAAATGAAATGTCAACGATCCTGCCTGGCATTATTCAGGGAAATTTTGAATCAGATGAGCGTTTTTTGCTCGAGGCATCTGTCATTCGTAATGGTGTTATTAGTCATCAAGGTCTAGCCCTCAATGATGTGGTCATCAGCCGATCTAGCATTTCAGGGATGGTTGAGCTAGCAGTTGATGTGAATCATAGTTTTATGTATAACCAACGTTCTGATGGTCTCATTGTTTCAACTCCAACTGGCTCTACGGCTTATAGCCTATCTGCCGGTGGACCAATCCTGCATCCACGGGTATTTGGTATTGTTTTAGCGCCAGTTGCTCCTCATGCGCTATCCAATCGGCCAATTGTTCTGCCCGGCGACGCTCTGATCGGAATAACGATTATTAGTGGCAAAGATGCCAGTGTTCATTTTGATATGCAATCCATGGCAGTCCTCCAAACTGGCGACATGGTAGTGGTCAATAAATCCTCCAAAACAATCACTATCTTGCACCCACAAGGCCATAGTGACTATCGCACCCTGCGAGAAAAATTACATTGGAACGAATATCCTTCGTCTTTTTAGATCATGTTGCAACGTCTTGATATTCGTGATTTTGTTATTGTCCATCAACTAGAATTAGAGATGGGCCCTGGCTTTACTGTACTTACCGGTGAAACAGGTGCGGGTAAGTCAATCTTACTAGATGCTCTTTCCCTGACGATGGGTGAGCGGGCTGATGTTAGCCAAATTCGAGAGGGTTGTGATCGCTCAGAAATTTGTGCCACTTTTTATATTGCTAGTGCCATTTTATCCCCCATCACACTGTGGCTTACAGAAGCTGGATTTCCCATCGAGGAAGATGGAAAAAGCCTACAGCTAAAAAGGATCATCGAAACACATGGGCGGACTAAAGCCTATATCAATGGTAGTAGTGCAACACTTACCCAAATGCGCGAAATCGCAGAACAATTAGTCGATATCCACGGACAACACCAACATCAACTCCTCTTAAAACCCGGCGCACAACGTGATCTTTTAGATCGCCATGCCCAATTATCTGAGTTAACTCTTCTAGTCTCCAAATCCTATCAACATTGGCACTCGATCGAAAAAAAGTTACTGCGTGCCAAAGAGGCGGGCACGCAATTACTCCAAGAGCAAGAAAGATTGCGGTGGCAATTAGAAGAACTCCAAACATTAAAACCCTTGCCAGGCGAATGGGATGAGATTCAAAAAGAGCATAGCCGACTTGCTAATGCAGCTGCTTTAATTGATGGTACGCAAGCACTAATCAACCTTCTTAGTGATGGTGACCAGGCATTACTAGACCAATTAGCCAAAGCGCAAAATATTTTAGATGATTTGGTTGATATGGATACCTCTTTACAAGATGCTAAAGAAGCTCTAGAGCCTGCAGCAATCCAAATCAGTGATGCAGTTCATAGTATTAATCGCTATTTACAAAAATTAGATCTTGATCCCGATCGGCTAGCCGAAGTCGAGGAGCGGTTGCAATCTTACTATCGCCTTTCTAAAAAATTTCATTGTTCAGCCCAAGACCTTCCAACTATTTGGCAAGACTTACAAGAAAAACTGCTAGTCCTCGAAGCTTCCCAAAATATTTCAGCGCTAGAGCAAGAGTCTCAAATAGCGCAAGAACTCTTTAATAAGTACGCTCAAGACTTGTCCAAAAAACGCCAAAAAGCTGCTCAAGAATTGGCCCATTCAGTAACCGCTGCAATGCAAGATCTGGCCATGTCTGGCGGTCAATTTGAAGTGGCACTTACCCCAAGCGCAGGCAATGCATTCGGGCTAGAACAGGTGGAATTTTTAGTAGCCGGACACCCTGGGGTTCAACCCAAAGCCATTGCGAAGGTCGCCTCCGGAGGTGAACTTGCCAGAATTAGCCTAGCCATTGCAGTCATTGCAAGTTCAGCCAGCTCGGTTCCAACGCTCATTTTTGACGAAGTTGATGCTGGTATCGGCGGGGTAGTGGCCCAAACAGTAGGTGGCTTACTCAAAAAACTAGGGCAAACGCGTCAAGTACTGTGTGTAACCCATTTACCCCAAGTCGCCTCACAGGGCGATAACCAATGGCGTGTTAAAAAGGTCTCAACAGAACACCAAACGCACAGTGAAATTGAAGTCTTAAGCCGACCAGAACGTGTTGAAGAAATCGCCCGTATGCTGGGCGGCGCTGCAATCACACCAACGACCCGAAGACATGCGCGTGAGTTACTTGGTTAAAGTGCAGGCTGCATGACTTCTTGCCACAATTCTCTGACAGCATCCCTGGCTAACAGAATTGGCTCAGTTATTTCGTTAGGCTCCACGCGCGCAATTTGCTTACCCTCTAAGCGTAACTCGTGTTGCCTTTTACGTAAGTCACGATAGGCCTGCGCTACTCGGTCAGATAACGACGCATCAATTAAGCCAACCCGAGCGGCTATCCCTAAGAGCGCAATATTCCCCACATTAGCGACTAAACTGGGATAACGATAAGCCCAAGCTAGAACTAAATATTGCGTCATAAATTCAATATCAACCATCCCTCCAGAGTCATGCTTCAAATCAAAATGGTCCGATCGATTAGGATGCCCAGCATGTAATTTTTCCCGCATGGCCAAGATCTCCTGACGCAAGCTCTTTGGATCTCTGTATAAAGATAACACCTCACTTCGTATTTCTTCAAAACGCTTTCCGATTCGGTGATCCCCCGCACAAAACCGAGCCCGAGTCAAAGCCTGATGTTCCCATACCCATGCAGTGTTAACACCTTCGCGTCGCTGATAGGCTTCGTAGGCAGATAAACTACTCACCATCAGGCCAGCAACACCATTGGGACGCAACCGCGTATCAATGTCAAATAGCACACCTGAGCTGGTTGCAGTCGTTAACCAAGAAATGAGACGCCGCGCTAAGTTCATGTATAACTCCACCATCTCATGCGATGGTTTTTGAACTTGGGTGTCATCAAAAATAAACACCAAATCTAAATCAGAACCATAACCAAGCTCTTTACCACCCAACTTCCCATAGGCAATAACACCAAAACCCGATTGCGTAAAGTCTATCTCTAAATGCTTAGACTGCATCATCGATTGCCAAATACGGGTTAGGGTTTCTTGCATAATAATGTCTGCCATACACGATAAACGATCACTAATTAACTCCACCGCCAAGCGCCCTTGAGCGCCGATCCCCAAATCCGCTAATAAAGTTCTAAAGATTTCGGCATGATGCATATCTCGTAACAAATTCCACATCAACTCTTGACCGCCATCTTCTTGAGATACTTCATCTAGTTTTAAGCGTAAATGCTTCGCCCATTCCGACCAATATTGATTAGGATCTTGCTCTGGCGTGGACTCTGTTTGTGTTTGGATCAATTCATCCAGTAAGTGTGGATGGGCAATGACATAATCAGCCCCCCAAGCAGAAGAATCGAGAAGATGTATAACCCGATCCAATGCCATGGGGTATTCTTTTAATAAAGAGATATATGAGCTTCTGCGGAAAATACTTTCTAAAAAATTGATCACTTTGAGTAAGGTTTTTTCCGCAACCGGCGGTTGCCGATCTAAAATATATAAAAGAATACATTCAATATTTTCCTTCGTTACCTCAGTTGCCAAAACATAACGCTTGGTCTGCAGCATCCCCTCCAAGCGCTTGGAAAATTCGGGATACATTGATAAATGCCCAAGTTCTGCCTGCAAACTCGATCCATGGCTTTGCCCATCCAAAACAAAAGCCTGTGCAAAGGCGTTCGCCACAAATTCCTGATGCGCCAATAACTGGTGGTGAAATTCGCTGGCATGTTCAAATCCCATGCTATTCGAAACCTTTAAGATCGCTGCAGGATCCGTTGGTAGATAGTGAATTTGAGCGTCACTTCGCCACTGCAAGCGATGCTCTAATTTTCTAAAAAAATAATAGGCTTGTTGAAGAGCTAATACGCTAGCATCATCCATCAATTTTAATTTACCTAAATTGTTTAATACTTCTAGGGTAGACCTGGATCGTAAAATAGGCTCCTGCCCACCGCGAATTAACTGAAACATTTGCGCTAAAAATTCAATCTCCCGAATTCCACCCTTGCCTAATTTAACATCCGCCGATCGATCAGGAAACTGATGTGACCTTAAATTAGCCTCATGTCTTATCTGGCTATGTAATTTTCGAATCGAATTAATAATTCCGTAATCTAAATAACGACGATAGATAAAAGATCGTACCAAACTATTTAAACTCGGTGGGAAGCTGTTTTGCTGATTCATACCTAAGGGATAAACTAAACGGGCTTTAATCCAGGCATAACGCTCCCATTCCCGCCCCTGTACTAAAAAATATTCCTCCAACATGTCTAAACTACACACCAAAGGCCCAGAGTCACCATTCGGCCGTAAACGCATATCCACCCGAAAAACAAAGCCCTGGGCAGTAATTTCACTTAAATATTTAATGATTCGCTTCCCTAAGCGACTAAACCACTCATGATGCGACAGGGATTTTTCACCGCCAGTGGTCTGGCCGTCAGAATCATAAATAAAAATTAAATCGATATCGGAACTCACATTTAACTCGCAAGCTCCTAACTTACCCATACCGATGATCCAAATATTCATCTCGCTACCATCCGGATAATACGGCAAGCCATAATCATTTTGCATCTGCTGTTTGGCATAATCACTAGCGTAAGCTAATGCTATCTCAGCCATATCCGACATGCCTTGCATCACCTCGTAAAGACTGGCCTGGTCGGTCAAATCTCGCACACCCAGATACATCATCGTTTTTTGACGAGCAATCCGTAAAGCCGAACAAAAGTTTTCCTCCGCCAGTTGACTAGTCGGCAAAGCATCCAGATTCTCTTGAAAAATACCTTTTAAAACTTCCCGGTCGATCGGCTGAGCGATTCTATGAAGAAGCCAATTTTCCCATTCTGGATTAGCTATTAGCCAACGACTCAGAAATTCTGAATACTGCTTCGCTTGATTGATATTACTTACCATTACTCTATTGTGACAACTTTTATACACATCCTCAAAAACTTTCTGTCTTTCATCTGATTAATGGATAATAGTTCCATAATTTGAACAATAGAAACCCCAAAATTTACACGTGAACACACCAACTCATGACAATACTTTAACCTTTAAATGGGTCGTTTTATTGCGTCGAATTGGTTATTTCATCTTGGCTCAGCCCTTCTTTATTTACTTCTAACCCAAGTGGTGTTTCGATACCTTATCTGGCCTCAGTTGGCTTCTCAGCAAGCCACAATTGCTCAATATATGGGCAATAAATTGGGTGTTGATATCGAGCTAGAACAAATCCAAACTGGTTGGAAAAATTGGCGGCCAAGCCTAGAAATACGCCAACTTCGATTTAAAAAAAGCCCGTCAGAGCAATTTACCTTAGAACAAGACCTTCTTTTAGTCCCGCATCTTTCTGCTATTTTTCGCTGGGATACTCTTTGGTCTGGCGCACCACGATTTTATGAGTTAAGTACCCATGGTATCAAGATTCACACGCATCGTAACCCTCAGGGTGATTGGAGTGTCGCTGGAATACCAATCAATCAATCCTCTGACTCATCCACTCTACCGTGGTTTATGAGTGAGAATCTCCTGCAAGCGCAAAATATTCAAATACATGTTTTAGATGAGTTCGAGTCAACAACTAATCTAGATTTTTTTATTCGTGATTTATTCATCGCTAATACAGATCTCCACCACCAAATACGCCTAATTGCGGACTCCGGTCAATCCCAAAACGCGATTCAATTAAATGGTCAGTTCACCCATCAATTTTCAAGTAAGCAAAGTAATTGGCGTAATTGGATTGGGCGATTTGATTGGCAACTAGATCAGGTGAGCGTGCGCCGATTACTCTACCTTGCAAAAAATCCGAATCATCGTGGTGATGGTTTTATCAACGGCTTTGGTTCGATCGATATCGGTGAAGGTGGCTTAATTAACGGCCAAGCAACGCTTCATGCTAAGAATCTGCAAATCGATTGGGATAAAAAAAGTAACCCCCTTGAACTCAGCCTACTCAATACTGAATTACTTATCCAATCCCAAGGAAAACAAGAAACAATCACCGCCAAACAATTTGACTGGCAATTTTTTGGCCAGGCAAATCTGCCGCCAAACTCATTAAAAGATCTACAAGTGACCTTAGGACTTCAAAAAGATACTCACGAAATAGAGCAGATTATTGCTAGTGCGCCGCATATCCCCTTAAGCCAAATTTCTAGAATTGCCCAAAGCTTGCCATTAAACTTTGCCTGGCTAAAAACATTTCAAAAATTTGAGCCTAGTGGCGCAATTGATAACCTTCAAGTTCGGTGGGAAAAACAAAAAACACAATTTTCCCAATTTAATCCAATTAGTAAGCCACAAGCGCATTATGAAGTTAGCGCCAAAGTGTCGAATATCGGTTGGCAAGAAGCCTCTAAAAGTTTTCCGGGAGTTCAGGGAATTTCGGGAGATCTTCTGGCTAATGACACAACAGGCTCTTTGGATTTGAATAGTTCGAATGTCAAACTACAAGCTGGCCAGTTTATTTCTGAAAAAAATCTTACCCTCAATAGCATTCTAGGAAAAATATCTTGGCTTAAGAAAAATGATGTTTGGGAAATTCAGAGTGAAAAATTAACTGCAAATAATGCAAATATCGATTTACAGACCAACTTTCAGCTAACCACTGCGACCAAATCAATTCCTCCCAAATTAAATTTAGACTTGCAAATTAAAGAAGCGGATGCAATTAGTTTTGTGTCCTATTTACCAAAAGTTATTCCAGCAAATACGCTTGACTATCTGAGCAAAAGTATCAACTCCGGAACCCTCAAAAATGGCAAACTCACTATCCAAGGCGATCCAAATTATTTGCCATTTTCAAAAAAGCATCCTGGCACTTTTGAGCTAGATGCTAATCTTTCAAATATTACCTTTACGCCAGTACCACTAAGCAATAAAGTCAACGGTGAGTGGTTGCCCTTTACGCAAGTAAATGCTCTTGTCTCGATTCGTAACGACGCACTCAAAGTCACAGTCCCAAACGGCTTATTCAAAAGTATTCTTGCTAAGGACTTTATAGCCACCATGAATTTATCTCAATCTCCATCGGTTTTAAACGTTTCTGGCATCGCGCAAGGCAAACTTAATGATATGGCTAACTATCTTGCAATATCGCCTGTCGCCACTGGCTTTAAAGACGAACTCCAAACTTTTACTTTTGGTGGGGATGCGAGCTTACAAGTTGATATCACTGAATCTTTTGCTTCTAAAACCCCTACGAAAGTTGTTGCTGATCTCAACCTCACAAATAATTTAATTACATGGAAAGAAATTCCTTCTGGATTAGTCAACAAAGGTCGACTAATCATTGATGAGACGAGTTATAGAACAATTGACTTGCAGGGGAATTGGCTGGGCGGTCCTATCAATATTAAAAATAACCTCTCCACCAAAGGAGTCCTAGATATTTTTGGTGAGATCGAATCAAGTCGGCTCATAGAACTGCTCCCCAAGGATGGCCTCTTAACCCCAGATTCCCTCCGGAAGAAGTGGCAAGGGCCGGTTAATTATCAGGGTAGTATTAATAAAAATGTGAACCGAACCTTGGTTAATTTTAATGTGGATCTTAAACAACTAAGCGTGGATCTACCAGATCCAATTTATAAAAAAAGTGGTAATTTAAGTCTTGGTTTTATCCAAGTAAATATTCCAAGCTCGTCAAGCTCCCCCAATCTAACTACCACTTCAACAGGTATCGATTGGCAAATTAAACTCGGCGATTTAATCCACTCAATTGGCACTTATAAAGATCGTCGAGTTGAAAAACATGGCTTAACTATTGGCAATCTGACTCCTGTTTTACCTAGCAAGGGGCTTTCGATTCAATTTGATACGCCAAGTATTAATTTAGATGCTTGGTCAGAGTTAATAAAAACCACTCAAAAATCTTCCGAAATCACCGCAGTTGCAACAGATGAGGCAACAGGAAAAATTGAAGGCCAAGTCAAAACATTATTACTTGCTAACCATAAATTTGAAAATATTGGCCTAAAAGCCGAGCGGATTAATGGACAATGGCTTGCGAATCTTATATCCCCATCTGTGGAGGGTACTGTTCGTTTTCAAGACAAAAACGCGGATGCGCCCACAGGTGCCATAGAAGCAAACTTCATCAAATTACAAATACCTAATCCAGAAATGCCTGTCGTAAAATCGGGCGCTCAAGTGACTGCAATTGGTAATAATTCCACCGCATCCCCCCTGCCAAGTCTAGATCTAAAAATTGATCAACTCATTATCGGTAATACAAAACTCGGTGAGTTGAAGTTAAAAGCCCTTGGCAAACCCCAAAATTGGAATATCGAATCGTTTACGATTAAAAACCGTTTTGCGAACTTAAATGGCTCCGGACAATGGCAGAAAACTTCCATTGGTAGTGGTCAAACCAGCTTACAAGTTGAAATAACCACCCCAGATGGGGGTGCTTTACTCAAAGAACTTGGCTATGCTAAGGTCATGTCAAATGGGGAGGGCTCCCTCAAAGGAAATCTCCTGTGGCAAGGGCCACCCCAGGACTTTAATAAAAAAACTCTGAGCGGTAACCTCAATTTTGAAATGAAAAAAGGGGAAATCTTACAAGTTGATCCCGGAGTAGCAAAATTATTAGGCATTCTGAGTTTTCAAAGCTTATTTAAATTTGCCACCCTTAATCTCAAAGGCAGCATCGGTGAGTTAGTCACACCAGGTACTCCCTTTGACCTGATCTCTGCCAAAGGACAACTTAAGAATGGCCTACTCTTAACAGATGATTTTGAATTATTAAGTACTCTCGCCCGCATCGCTATGCGAGGTCAAATCAACCTGCTTGAGGAACTCAGGATTTAAGAGTAACCCTCTACCCCAGACTGAATATGGCATCTACATCAGTTGCAGCCTATTTTTTGATGACACCAGTCATTGGCTTTAGCGTGTTAGTCGGTCAATATCTTTTTACCAGTGGTCTGAACCGAGCTCTGGAAGCAGATTATTTAATCCAAGGTAATTGGACTGATCCAGAAGTAATCCCTCTTGATCAAAAAGGTCAGCCAATTGATCCGGAAATTATTAAAACGATTCGTTCTAAGGCGTTAATCAATTCGCCAGAAAAAAAGTAGCCTCCCAAAGCAAGCCCTTCGCCTAACTAATTGTCGCAGCAACAAAAAAGATGCTAAGCTTATCACTATGAAAATTGCTAGTATTCAAATGGTATCTAGTTGCTCTTTGGAGCAAAATTTGGCAGTAGCTACCAAATTTGTCCAAGAAGCAGCTCAAGCTGGAAGCGTCTTAGTCGTATTGCCTGAATACTTCTGTCTTTTGGGTAAAGCCGATGAAGATAAACTAAAGATCCAAGAAAGTTTTGGTTCTGGGCCTATTCAAGATCATTTGTCTAAGCTAGCTCTCCAAAATCACGTATTTCTCGTAGCCGGGACGGTCCCACTAGCCTCAGATAACCCGAATCGGGTTTGGAATGCAACTTTGGTTTTTTCCCCGCAAGGTCAAGTCATTGCTCGCTACGATAAGATTCATCTCTTCTCATTTTCTGCGGGGGCTGAGAGTTATGATGAATCGATCACTCTGCAAAAGGGAAGCACTTGTACAACTTGGGATATACAACATGGGAATGACTCTTGGAAGTTTGGCTTAAGTATTTGCTATGACATTCGCTTTCCGGAGCAATATCGATCCATGGGCACAATCGATTGTCACATCATACCAGCCGCTTTTACATACACTACGGGTCAGGATCATTGGGAGATATTACTCAGAGCTCGGGCAATTGAAAACCAATCCTATGTTGTAGCCTCGGCACAAGGAGGCACGCATGAAAATGGTCGAAAAACTTGGGGACATTCGATGGTCATCGATCCCTGGGGAAAAATCATCAGCGAATTAGCTCAGGGCGAGGGTGTGATCTATAGTGAGCTGCAGAAAAAACAAATTATTGATATCCGTACTAAACTACCTGCTCTTCTTCATCGTTAAGTTTCTTATTTAAGTAATCTATGTCTAATACCCAGTCTGAAGCTATTCTTACCGCCCAAAATTTATTATTAGAGCCTGGGGGTATAGACACAACAGACTTACAACGAGCGCTCAATACGATGTATCAGTATCGTTTAGATGATGCTGATTTATATTTCCAACATACGCGACATGAGTCATGGAGTTTGGAAGAAGGCATTGTTAAATCTGGTAACTTTAGTATTGATCAAGGCGTTGGTGTACGGGCGATTTCTGGTGAAAAAACTGCCTTTGCATATGCCGATGAAATCAATGTCGATACGCTCATGGAGGCTGCTAAATCAACCCGAGTAATTGGTCTGCAAGGTGGGAAAAAAAAGATTACTTTAAATCCTGGCCCCCAAAATCCAAGACCAATCCTCTACCATGCTAAAGATCCGATTCATAGTCTTCCAACTGAGCAGAAAATAGCCTTATTGGAGAAAATTGAGCAATTAGCTCGTGCCAAAGATCCTCGGGTTGTTCAAGTCATGGCAAGTCTTACCGGTGAATTTGATGTCGTCTATATTGCCAAAGCAAATGGTCATATTGCTGCAGACATCCGACCATTAGTACGCGTTTCCATTACAGTCATCGCGGAGCAAGCTGGTCGCCGGGAAATGGGCAGCGCAGGTGGTGGTGGTAGAACAGACTATAGCCTTTTTACTAGTCATCTGCTACAAAGTTGGGTTGATAAAGCCGTTCATTCAGCATTAATTAATTTAGAATCTAAACCTGCCCCAGCCGGCCCAATGACAGTCGTAATGGGGCCTGGATGGCCTGGCGTCCTGCTGCATGAAGCAATTGGACATGGCCTCGAAGGAGACTTTAATCGTAAAGGGTCCTCAGCATTTGCAGGTAAGCTCGGACAAAAAGTAGCTTCGAAGGGAGTCACTATAGTAGATGATGGCACTTTAAACGGTCGCAGAGGCTCTCTCAATATGGATGATGAAGGCAACCCAACACAGTGCAACACCTTAATAGAAGACGGAATTCTGACGGGATTTATGCAAGATTCACTCAATGCACGTCTCATGAAAATGCCCCTAACTGGAAACGGTCGAAGAGAAAGTTATGCGTCCTTACCCTTACCAAGAATGACTAACACATATATGTTAGGTGGCCATTGCGACCCATCTGAAATCTTAGCCAGCTTAAAAAAAGGTCTTTATGCTCTTAATTTTGGTGGAGGGCAAGTCGATATTACCAGTGGAAAGTTTGTTTTTGCCGCTACAGAAGCCTATTGGGTTGAGAATGGCAAAATTCAATATCCTGTTAAAGGTGCTACGATCATCGGTAACGGTCCTGAGTCTCTCAAGCAAATCAGCATGATTGGCAACGATCTCATGCTCGACGAGGGCGTTGGTGTCTGTGGTAAAGAAGGCCAAAGTGTTCCTGTTGGCGTTGGCCAACCGACGCTTCGCCTGGACAGTATGGTGGTCGGAGGTAGCGTTTAACGATTAACAGCGTTGTCGTGATAACTTGTGTTAAATTATTGAATATGAACTGGAAATTTATTCACTTTTACTTTTCGATCCCCCACTTGGTGGTTAAGGGGTAAGGTTCTAACTATTTCCTCGCAATAACCGCCAAAATAGATGGCGGTTTTTTTTATGCAATTTTTATCATCTATCAAGGACAAAGATGAACGATAAAACCCCCAATAACCAAGAAAATTGGTATGCAAGTATTGATAAAACGTCTGCCACAGATGATAGGCGGATTCAAAGTATCAACATACTCCCACCTCCTGAACATCTCATTCGGTTTTTTCCAATTGCAAACACGCCAATGGAAAAACTCATCAGCCAGACTCGTAAAAGAATTTGCGCCATCCTTCAAGGTGGTGATGATCGACTCCTCGTAATTATGGGACCCTGCTCAATTCATGATCCGAGTGCGGCAATCGAATATGCGAAGTTACTTTTAGAGCAGCGTGAGCATCATAAAAAAGATCTTGAGATCGTCATGCGTGTTTATTTTGAAAAACCTAGGACTACTGTTGGCTGGAAAGGATTAATCAACGATCCCTACTTAGATGAGAGTTGCAAGATTGATGAAGGTCTTCGCATTGCTCGGCAACTCCTGATGGAAATTAACCGCTTAGGAATGCCTGCTGGCAGTGAATTTCTCGATGTAATCTCCCCACAATATATTGGGGATTTAATATCTTGGGGGGCCATTGGTGCAAGAACGACAGAAAGTCAAATTCATCGCGAATTGGCCTCAGGATTATCCGCACCGATTGGTTTTAAAAATGGAACCGATGGCAATATCAAAATTGCTACAGATGCAATTCAAGCGGCAGCGCGTGGGCACCATTTTTTGTCAGTCCACAAAAATGGTCAAGTTGCCATTGTAGAAACAAGCGGTAATAAAGATTGCCATGTCATTTTGCGCGGTGGTAAAACACCAAACTATGATGCAAAAAGTGTTGCTCAGGCCTGTCATGCTCTACAAGCCTCCAAGCTACATCCGTCTATTATGATAGACTTTTCACATGCAAATTCAAGTAAGCAACATGAACTTCAAATCGAAGTAGCCAAAGATGTGGCAGCCCAGCTGGCAAATCACTCCCAATCTATCTTTGGTGTCATGATCGAAAGTCACCTAGAAGGTGGGGCTCAGAAATTTACACCAGGTAAAGATGATCCGAAGAAATTACTCTTTGGTCAGAGTATTACGGATGCATGTCTTGGTTGGTCTGACTCGTTAAAGACTCTAGACATTCTGGCAACTGGCGTGAGAAAACGACGATCCTAGAACTGCGTCATGAGAGCTAAACAAATTGCGATTCATTGATTCATCTTATGAGCGGGATGAATCAATGGCAATAGCCAAACGAAGTTCTCGCTAAGTTCTCGTTAAGTTCTCGTTAAGTTCTGTTAAGCTCTTGTTCAGTTCTTGTTTAGTTCAAATTGAATTCGTGTTTATTTGGCTGGTGATTTAATATGATTCCACAGTATGTCACTTCCGCCAGCCTGTAAATTTAAATACCTTGCTAAAACAAAAAACAAATCCGATAGTCGATTAACATATTGCCTAGGCGCATCATTGATTGCCTCTAAAATACCTAAACTCACGATTGATCGCTCGGCTCTTCGACAAATAGTCCGACAAATATGCATCTGAGCAGCAGCGCGAGTCCCACCCGGAAGAATAAATTCTGCAAGTTTAGGCAGTTGCTCGTTATACTTTTGTAACATTTCGTCTAATCGAAGAACTTGCTCTTCTTTTAAAAGGGTGTAATTGGGAATACATAATTCCCCTCCCAAATCAAACAAATCATGTTGTATTTGGCTTAATAATTGTCTTAATTCATGGGCAATGTGGGCTGGAAACTCCTCAGTCAACAAGACTCCAATCTGCGAATTCAGCTCATCAACGTCTCCCATGGCAGAGATTCTGGCATGATCCTTAATGACCCGTGAACCATCCCCTAGACCAGTTGTTCCGGCATCTCCAGTTCGAGTAGCAATTTGTGTTAAACGATTTCCCATAAAATGTATTATAAAGGGATAATAAATGATGAACATGATTACTCCACCCCCCCTACTCGCGCTGCAACAGCGACTTGTCGACCGTCTTTTAGCCGTCTTACCAGAAGAGGCACTTCTGTGGGATCCGGAAGATACGATTCCTTATGAGTGTGATGGTTTAGCCGCATTTAAACAAATGCCCCTAGCTGTTGCTCTGCCCCAAAACGAAGACCAGGTGGTGGGTATTCTCAAAGTCTGCTACGAACTTCAAATACCTGTAGTGCCTCGGGGGGCTGGTACTGGACTGTCAGGTGGTGCAATGCCACTAGAAAATAGCCTAGTTCTTTCCTTGGCAAAACTAAAAAAGATTGTTCATATTGATCCCACAGCACGGATTGCAACCGTGCAACCAGGAGTTCGTAATTTGGCTATTTCTGAAGCGGTGGCGCACCTTGGCCTTTACTATGCACCAGACCCTTCATCCCAAATTGCCTGCTCTATTGGCGGCAATGTTAGCGAAAACTCGGGTGGTGTTCATTGCTTAAAATATGGTCTTACTCTACATAATGTTTTGCGTGTTCGGGCGGTTCTGATTACTGGAGAGGTGGTTGAATTTGGTAGCCTTGCCCCTGACTGTCCTAGCCTAGATCTGTTATCTGTCTTTATTGGGAGCGAGGGCATGCTCGCCCTGATTACAGAAGTGACCGTGCGGCTGATTCCAAAACCACAAATCGCCAAAGTCATTATGGCTAGTTTTGATGATATAGAGAAAGGCGGTAATGCAGTCGCGGCTGTGATCGCTGCTGGCATTATTCCAGCAGGCCTTGAAATGATGGATCAACCAGCGACAAAGGCTGTCGAAGAATTTGTGCATGCTGGATACGACCTGGATGCAGTAACGATCTTATTGTGCGAGTCCGACGGAACCATTGAAGAAGTGGATGAAGAAATTGAAAAAATGAGCCGGGTATTAACAGCTAGTGGCGCAACCCGACTGCAAATCTCTTCCAATGAAGCCGAGCGTCTGCGCTTTTGGAGTGGTCGTAAAAATGCCTTTCCGGCTGCTGGTAGGTTGTCTGCCGACTATTATTGTATGGACGGCACCATACCCCGGCGACAAATTGCCGAACTCCTCAAACGTATTAAAGCGATGGAAATAAAATATCAACTCGGCTGTATGAATGTTTTTCATGCTGGTGATGGTAATATGCATCCCCTTATTTTATTTAATGGGGCCAATCATGCCGAATGGCTAAGGGCCGAAGAGTTCGGCTCAGATATCCTTGAAACTTGTGTTGAACTCGGTGGAACAATCACTGGTGAACATGGTGTGGGTATGGAAAAAATTAATTCTATGTGCGTACAATTTACCGATCTGGAGCGGGCTATTTTTTTCGGCGTTAAAGAATCATTCGATCCACCGAAATTACTAAATCCTAATAAGTTAATCCCGACACTCAACCGCTGCGCTGAATATGGCAGAATGCGCATCAGTCGGGGCATCCTACCTCATCCAGAGCTAGAGCGTTTTTAATGTCAACCGCAAGTCAAGCCGCACTCGCTGATTTTAAAGAGCAAATCCTGCAGGCAAAGCAACAGCAAACAATCCTCCGAATTGCTGGAGGTCAAACTAAAAATTGGTATGGAAATAACTTGCAAGGCTCACCTTTATTGACAAAATCCTACCAAGGTATTTTAGATTATGAGCCAGAAGAATTAGTCATTACCGTTTGTGCTGGCACCCCTCTAGAAGAAGTAGAATTAGCCCTGAATCATCATCACCAAATGCTTGCTTTTGAGCCCCCACATTTTGGCTCTCTCACAACGATTGGCGGTATGATTGCTGCCGGTCTTGCGGGTCCAGGTCGAGGTCACTATGGCGGCATACGAGACTTTGTCTTGGGTTGTAAAATTATGGATGGTCGAGGAGACATTCTTTCCTTTGGTGGTAAAGTCATGAAAAATGTTGCCGGCTATGATGTCTCTAGGCTTCTCCCAAGTTCTCTTGGTACCCTTGCACTCTTACTAGAAGTTCCCTCAAAGTCCTTCCTAAACCGGTCGCAAGCGCAACCATCCACGTTCCAATGAACCAAGCAAAAGCCATTACCCTAATGAATACCTGGGCTAGTCAACCACTGCCCTTATCTGCTAGTACTTGGCAAGGTGACGAGACATCTGGCACTCTAACAATTCGTTTATCAGGTGCCCAAGCAGCCGTTCGCTCTGCACAAGCAAAATTACTACTTACCCCAGATGCCAAGATCCTCGACCCTGAAATGGCAAATCAGTTTTGGCTAATGATGCGTGAACAAACGCAAGATTTTTTTATCAATCATAAGCAAACAGATCTTTGGCGATTTGCTGTCAATCCACTATCCCCACCTTTACCACTCCCGGGTAATCAATGTATAGAATGGCTGGGGGGGCAACGCTGGTTTTTAGGCCAACTAGGGGCCGAGCAAGCCAAGCAAATGGCGCTCGCTCATGGCGGACATGCCACTCTATTTAAGAGTTTAAATAAGCCCAATACGGGCGTTTTTACGCAACTGCAGGATCAAGCTCTAACGGCTCCTCTTGCGCCAATTGTGCAACGACTAAGAAGTACTTTTGACCCAGATAGCGTCTTTCAAACAGGTAGAATGCCCTAACAATTATGCAAACCAACTTATCACCAGAACTAGCCGCTCAGCCTGTTGGACTGCTTGCTCAACAACTACTGTCTAATTGCGTTCATTGTGGATTTTGTAATGCTACATGTCCAACCTATCAACTGTTAGGGGATGAGTTAGATGGCCCGCGAGGCCGAATTTATTTGATTAAACAAATGGCAGAGGGCCAACAAGCTACCGCTAAAACACGCGCTCACTTGGATCGTTGCCTGACCTGTAAAAACTGTGAAACTACCTGCCCAAGTGGAGTGCAATATGGTCGCCTCCTAGAAATTGGTCGACAGTGGGTACAAATCCAAAATCCTGCAAGACCCCTGGCGCAAAGAGTACTTCGCTGGGCACTAAAAGAAGGCCTGACAAGATCCTATATCTTTAATCCCGCAATGCAAATTGGCAGAATCTTTAGACCCTTTTTACCAGCAGTACTTCAGAAAAAAATTCCTCTGAGTAATTCATCCTCCTCAAAAAAAATCCCTAACTCATCGTCGTTTCAAGAAACCATGCTTTTTTTGGAGGGTTGTGTGCAGCCTGGTATGCTGCCAAATATTAACCATGCTACTCAACGCGTTTTTGCAAAACTACATATTCAATTAATTGCTCCGCCTGCTGCAGGTTGTTGCGGAGCAATCCGTTTACACCTGAGCGATGAGCCTGGCGCTCTGCAAGATATGCGGCGAAACATTGATGCTTGGTGGCCACTGATCCAACAAGAACAAATCCAAACGATTGTGATGAACGCTGCAGGCTGCGGAGTAACAGTTAAAGACTATGGGCATTTATTACAAAATGATTTAGCGTATGCCAAAAAAGCGCAAGTAATTAGCGCCATGACAAAAGATATCAGCGAAATACTCCCCAAATACGCCGAGCAATTAACCACACAAATTACTCCAAAAAAGTCTGCAAGTGTAATTTATCACCCCCCCTGCACGCTGCAACATGGCCAGAAAATTCGAGGCAATGTCGAAGAACTTCTCAGCAAGATTGGTATTCAAGTCAACTTGTGCGCAGATAGCCACATGTGTTGTGGGTCAGCAGGAACATATTCTATTCTTCAGGCTAACCTATCAAATCAACTGCGAGATCAGAAAGTGTCTCAATTAGTGCAGGCAGGTTCTACCTATCAAGCAACAGAAATCGTTTCTGGTAATGTTGGCTGTATTAGCCATCTCCAAAATGATTCTCTCCCAGTGCGTCACTGGATTGAAATAATTGATGATCTTCTGCCAGCGTGATTTTTTGATGAATAGTATTTCTACGCAACTCCAACTAGTAAAAGATCGTATTGCACAAGCCTGCCAAGTTTCCCAAAGAACTCCCAACTCCGTGGAGTTAATAGCGGTCTCAAAAACTCAGCCAGCAACGTATGTCAAACTTGCTTTTGAAGCAGGTCAGCGACACTTTGGTGAAAATTATGTACAAGAGGCTATTGAAAAAATTATTGCACTTCAAGAGATCAAATCACTCATTAAGTGGCACTTTATAGGTCCCCTACAAAGCAATAAAACCCCTGTAGTTGCAGAAAGTTTCGACTGGGTCCAAAGTGTTGATCGACTCAAAATTGCCCAACGTCTTTCGCAGCAACGCCCTAGTCATTTGCCAGATTTACAAGTGCTAGTTCAAGTCAATATGAGTGGCGAAAATAGTAAAAGTGGTACTCATCCTTCTGAAGCAGAAGCTCTATGTAAGGCTATTACGAAACTACCCCATCTCAAACTGCGTGGACTCATGTCGATTCCAGAGGCAGGAAACGTAGCACTAGCTCATCAAAAACTCCGCGAGCTATTCAAATCGATTCAAAGTCTTCTCCCACAAGATGATGCGCTGCAGTTTGACACGATTTCCATGGGCATGTCCGAGGATTTAGAGCAAGCTATTGCAGCAGGTAGCTCAATGGTGCGCGTTGGCACTGCCATCTTTGGTTCAAGAACTGCTAAGGCAGTAAAATTAGAATGATGCAAACTTCCAACCCACATGTTCCTCAAAATCTTCGTATTGCCTTTATTGGTGGCGGAAATATGGCTAATGCAATGATTGGGGGTCTTTTAAATAAAAACGTCCAAGCATCGAATATGCTGGCAATCGACCCCCTGCAATTGGCACGCGATAACTTAATCAAATCTTTCGAAATCAACGTGGCGAGCGATATTAGCCAAGGCGAGGATTTTTTTAGTAAGAACTGCCTCATCATTTTGGCAGTTAAACCCCAGCAATTACGGGAGGCATTGGCGCAATTACGACAGACTCTCGAGTCGCCAAAAACTTTGCAGTGCACTCATTTGTTTTTAAGTATTGTGGCAGGCGTCCAACTAGCAGATATTACAATCCACCTCAATCAGTCCCAACTTGTCCGTGCCATGCCAAATACACCAGCCCTTATCGGCAAAGGAGTGACTGGACTATACGCATCTCCTGAGATTTCCCAAAACGATCAGGCATTAATTACCTGGGTATGTGATTCAATTGGGCAGTCTATTTGGGTTTCCCAAGAACATCTACTCGATAGTGTGACAGCCCTCTCAGGTAGCGGGCCCGCGTACGTTTTTTCTTTCATAGAACACTTACAACTTGCCGGGCAAAAACTTGGTTTAAGTCCTGATCAAGCGAATCAACTTGCCATCCAAACTGTTATTGGTGCTGGACTCCTAGCGAATGCATCACCCGAAACCCCAGCAACGCTTCGGGAAAAAGTTACCTCTAAAGGTGGCACAACTTTTGCCGCCCTAGAGGTCCTAAAGGAAAAGCATTGGGGTGAGATTTTGCAAGAGGCAGTGCACACTGCCCATGCTAGAAGCGTTGCTATGGGTCAAGAGTTTAGTGAAAAATAAACTGGCGTTTTCTCCAGCATGAATATCCAACAAATATCGTAAAACCGGTGGTAACTCACCAATAAGCGAAAAAAATACCCGCAAAAATACAAGCGCCTAAGTAATTATTATGGTTAAACGCCTGAAAACATTGCTCAGGATTTCTAGTTCTAACTAGTAAAAAATGATAAGCAGCACAACCCGAAGCACACAACCAACCCACCCAAAACCAATGATTGAGTTGTGCAGCAACCGCTAGGTAACCTAGTAAACTTAAAAAAGCAACGTAGCATAAAAAAATAATCAATACATCATATGAGCCAAAGGTGATGGCAGAGGTTCGAATCCCAATCCGTAAATCGTCTTCTCGATCAACCATCGCATAAGCCGTATCATATGCAATTGCCCAAAAAATATTTGCACTTAATAAAATGTACGCCTGTAGTGGTACCTGTCCAAGTTCTGCAGCATATGCCATCGGTATCCCAAAACCAAATGCAATCCCTAAAATCGCCTGTGGAATAGAAAAAAATCGTTTAGTAAATGGATAAAATACCGCGATGGCTAATGCCATAAAAGATAAAAATATAGTCAACTGATTGAGAAATAGTACACACCCAAATGCCATCACAGCTAATACTGCAGCAACAGCTAAGGCCTCTTTTGGCTCAATCTCACCCGCTGTTAATGGCCGATACTGCGTTCTTTTTACATGCCGATCAAAATTCCGATCAGCATAATCATTCACTGCACAACCGGCACTGCGCATCAAAAGAGTGCCAATGCAAAATATCAATATATGTGACCAGTCAGGTCGGCCATTGCTCGCAAACCATAAGGCCCAAAGAGTTGGCCACAGCAGCAGTAAAGTTCCAATCGGTTTGTGTAACCTAATCAAATAGACATATTGTCGCAAGTGCTCTTTACGTAGAATCAATTTTATTTGTCCACCATGCTGGCCCACTTAACTGCTGGGATATCACAACTTCGAATGACTCGACCTAAAGCCTCTACAGCCTGTACCCGACTAATGCCTTTTCGATAAACTAATACGATACTTCTACTAGGCTCAGGTTCCGTAAATGGAATATAGCGCACTAACCCATCCTGAACACTCAAATCAGTAACCGCCGTTCTGGGTAAGACAGAAATTCCAATACCGCCAGCAACCATCTGCCGAATGGTTTCTAAGGACGATCCTTCAAAATTTTGAGGCCCATCTTCAAAATGCACTTTCGAACGATTTAATTCAGGACAAACTTCTAAAACATGATCCCGAAAACAATGTCCTGCGCCAAGCAGTAACATGTTTTGAGTACTTAATTCATGCGGCTGTATTGCCTGACGATCTGCCCACTCGTGATTCTTTGGCACTGTTACTAGATAGGGCTCTTCATATAATGCAATTGATTCAAGTCCCTGCGGATTAAAAGGCGTTGCTAAAACAGCGCAATCTAAATCTCCGTGCTTGAGCATCTCTAATAAAACCGTTGTAAAGGTCTCATGTAAAAATAAAGGCATTTCAGGTAAAGACTCCCGAGCACGACGAATCACCCTAGGCAGAAGATAGGGTGCAATGGTATAAATCGTTCCTAATCGTAAAGGTCCACGCATGGGATCAATACCAATTTTGGCCATCTCTGTAAATCGCTTCACTTCTTGAATAACGAGTTGTGCTTGCTCGATTAATAAATTTCCGGTAGGCGTTAAGCTGACATCTGCAGTATGGCGCTGAAAAATTTGAACGCCTAACTCATCCTCTAACTTTTTGACTGCAACAGATAAGGTTGGTTGAGAAACGTGGCAAGCAATAGCCGCCCTTCCAAAGTGCTTTTCTTTGGCTAAAGCAATAATGTATTTTAATTCGGTGAGCGTCATAATTTGATTATCAAGCTTTTAATAACTCCGATCTTGATCCTAGCCATCTCACTAAATGCTTCCTGGCTAACTGCGGTTCATTTTGTAATAAATCATGAGCCAGATCTTTGACTGCTTCAATTAACCAAGCATCGCGTTGTAAGTCAACGAACCGTAACATCGTATCCCCTGATTGTCTCGCACCTAATAACTCTCCTGGCCCACGCAAGGCTAAATCTTTTTCTGCAATCTCAAACCCGTCACTAGACTTGCGCAGAGTTTGAAGCCTCTCCTTAGCAGCAGACGATAAGGTATCACTGTATAGTAAAATACAAACGGACTGCTCAGCTCCCCGACCAACCCGTCCTCGTAATTGATGAATCTGAGCATATCCAAATCGTTGCGCATGTTCTATGACCATTAAAGTTGCATTGGGGACGTCTACGCCAACTTCAATGACAGTTGTACTAACGAGTAACTGAATTTGGCCATCTTTAAAGCGCGCCATAATGCTAGACTTTTCTTCAGCTTTTAATTTTCCATGAATCAATCCGACAGAATATTCCGAAAGAGTGTTCGATAAGGTCTCGAAAGTTTCCAGTGCTGTCTTTAACTGCAGCACTTCAGACTCTTCTATTAAAGGACAAACCCAATAACACTGTCGCCCCTTGGCTAATTCTTGCTGCACACCAACAACTACTTCAGGCCTTCTATTTTCCTTAATTAATTTAGTCACAACAGGTTTTCGTCCTGGCGGTAATTCATCGATCACCGATACTTCTAAGTCTGCGTAATACGTCATCGCCAAGGTCCTTGGAATGGGTGTGGCAGACATCATTAATTGATGCGCATAAACCGGCTCTGTACCCTTTTTGGCGTGGAGTTGTAATCGTTGACGCACTCCAAAACGATGTTGCTCGTCAATGATTGCTAAGCCTAGATTGGCAAAGGTAATGCCTTCTTGAATCAGGGCATGTGTGCCGATCGCTAATTGAGCATCGCCACGCATAATTTGTTCTTGGGCTAATCTTTTCTCCTTTACTTTTAGGCTTCCCGTGAGCCAGACAATTGAAATTCCTAAGCTAGTGAACCATGGTAAAAATTTTTGATAATGCTGCTCTGCCAAAATTTCTGTCGGTGCCATTAAGGCAACTTGATAACCATTTTCTATCGCGTAGCAAGCTGCTAAGGCTGCTATCGCGGTCTTACCACTACCAACATCGCCTTGCAATAACCGATTCATCGGATAAGCCTGCTCTAAATCTGAAGTAATCTCACCCCACACCCTAAGCTGAGCCTGAGTGAGTTGAAAGGGTAGGATTTGGAGAAACGCATCCTTACGGGAGTTTTTCTGCGAACAAAAAGCAGGCGCTTGCCTTTTCTTCCTCTCCATATGCGCCTGCTGTAATGAAATTTGCTGGGCTAATAATTCTTCGAACTGAACCCGTCGCCAAGCTGGATGCGTCCTTTCTAATAGACTAGCTGAGTTTATATGAGAGTCCGGATGGTGCAAAAGACGAATCGCTTCCTCTAAACTAGGTAACTCGCTAAAAAATGGATATTTATTCTGACAAATAACTCCGGGCGTAAATATTTCCTCTAAAAAATTCTTTAATTCGGGCTCCTTTAAACCTTTTTCGATCGCTTTTCTAAGAGTTGCCTGCCCCAATCCTGCAATCGTGGAATAAATTGGCGTTAGTTCTTTTGATAAAGGTGCATCCGGTAAACAAACTTTTACAGTAGGATGAACCATCTCTGGTCCAAAATACCCCTGCCGTAAATCACCACGAACGCGTAAGTGCATGCCTACTGCCATTTGTTTTTGTTGACTAGGATAAAAATTTAAAAAGCGTAAGGTCAACTCATCCGTCTCGTCAGCGATTAGAACGACTAATTGTCTTCTTGGTCGAAACTGTACTTCACAACGAATCACGTGTCCTTGAGTCTGTACTGCTGAGGTTTCTAAAGCTACAATTGCTTGGGCAATATTTACAATCGTTGTTTCATCTTCATAACGCATTGGCAAATGTAATGCTAAAGCAGCAGGTGTATCTAAGCCCAGGCGCGATAATGGGGTCTGTACTGCTTTAATTTGCGCTGTTGAAGTGGGCTTTACCATGTGTTAGACAGGTTTAAAATAGGGTTATTTACGTTTAAAAATGCAACTTACTGATTTCGATTATCAACTCCCCAAAGATTTGATCGCGCAATACCCGCTAGAGCAGCGAAGTGCCAGCCGCCTATTAGATGTAATAGTGCAAGCTCCAAGTCAAGAAGTTCTTTGTAAAGATCTTATTTTCACCGATATTGTTCAATTATTACAAAAGGGGGATTTATTAATCTTTAATGATACAAAAGTCATCCCGGCGCGTGTTTTTGGTTCTAAAGACACGGGTGGCAAAGTTGAATTACTGATTGAGCGTGTTCTACCCCAAAATTGTGTTTTAGCTCAAATTAAAGCTTCTAAACCCCCGAAACCTGGATCTCTTATTTATGTCGGATCACCCGATAATCAGGCCTGCCTTCAAGTCCTTAGTCGGCATCAAAATGCGAACCAATCCGAATTAGCACACTCGGAAATTTCACCATTCTATGATGTGCAGTTTCCATCTAGCGTACTCGATTTTCTTGATCAATATGGGGTACTTCCACTGCCACCCTATATTCATCATGATGCGAATCAACACGATGCCAAGCGCTATCAAACTGTCGTTGCTAATCAACCAGGAGCGGTAGCAGCACCGACTGCCGGCTTACATTTTGATGAGCCATTACTGGAAAAAATTCAGTCTTTGGGCATCCAAATAGCCCACATCACTTTGCACATTGGTGCTGGTACTTTTAGTCCAGTGCGACATGAGGATCTATCCAAACATCAAATGCACTTCGAACAGTATTTTATTTCACCCAAAACACGCGCTGCAATTGATCTGGCTTTGGCACACAAGCGCCGTATCGTGGCAGTTGGAACCACTTCTCTGCGAGCTTTAGAGTCGGCTTTTACAATGGGTGACCAAGCCGACACCAATTTGTTTATAACGCCAGGGTATCAGTTTCAAGTAGTTGATGCCTTGATTACAAATTTCCACTTACCCAAATCAACCCTTTTAATGCTAGTCAGCGCTTTTGCTGGCACGTCTACAATTCAGAAAGTATATCAACATGCAATTGCCCAGCAATATCGTTTTTTTAGCTATGGCGATGCGATGTTTCTGAGGAAATCATGAGCGCATCACCAAATCTCGACTTACAGTTTAAAGTCTCTCATCAAGACCCGGCGTCCCATGCCCGCCGGGCTTCTTTTCAATTACCCCACGGCTCACTCCAAACCCCGATGTTTATGCCAGTAGGAACATATGGGACAGTCAAAGCTTTAACTCCTAGAGATCTCACAGAGTCGCATGCACAAATGATTTTAGGTAATACCTTTCATTTGTGGCTTCGCCCCGGCACTGAAGTCATTCAACAATTCCAAGGGCTACATCAATTCATGGGTTGGTCAGGCCCAATTCTGACCGACTCGGGAGGTTTTCAAGTTTTTAGCCTAGGCGCTCTGAGAAAGATTTCCGAAGAAGGTGTGACCTTCGCCTCTCCGATCAATGGTGACCGACTTTTTATGTCGCCCGAAGTCTCCATGGAAATTCAAGCCGTACTCAATAGCGATGTAGCAATGCAATTTGACGAGTGTACGCCCTATGAAATCAAGCAGATTCCCACGGATGAAAAATCGGCTAGGGTTTCTTTAGAATTATCCCTTCGATGGGGCGAGCGAAGCATAAAGCGCTTTCGTGAACTAAATACCGGGAATGCCCTATTTGGAATCGTTCAAGGAGGTATGTTTGAACATTTACGTGAGCATTCGCTCGCTGGAATCATGGCGCAAGGTTTTGATGGTGTAGCCATTGGTGGCTTATCTGTCGGAGAGCCAAAACCGGATTTTGAACGAATCTTACGTCATATTGGTCATCAACTACCAAGCCATCAGCCCCGCTACTTAATGGGCGTTGGCACTCCGGAAGATCTCGTATTCAGTGTGTCACAAGGCATCGATATGTTTGATTGCGTAATGCCAACTCGCAACGCTAGAAATGGTTGGTTATTTACGCGTTTTGGCGATTTAAAACTTCGTAATGCTACTTTTAAAAACGATCTAAAACCCCTCGATGGGACATGCTCTTGCTATACCTGTAAAAATTTTAGTCGTGCTTATCTACACCATTTACAAAAAGTCAATGAAATTTTAGGCGCACAACTAAACACAATTCACAATATCCATTACTATCTCAATTTAATGACTGAAATCCGAGAATCTCTAGAGAAACAAGCCTTTGGACCGTTTGTAAAACAGTTTCATCATGACCGGGCAGTTGGTGTTCAAGAACCCTAAAGACAGAGTTCTTAGGTAAGTTTGCATAAGTCCGTTAAAATCAACAGAATTTGTAATTTGCATCAAAATAGTCGGTTATCGATTAACTTCATTGAATAGAGGAAAAATATGTGGATTAATAATGCTTACGCACAATTTGGTGGTGGTGGCGCAGATAGTGGACTATCTTCAATCATCATGATGGTTGGTATGTTTGGTGTCTTATGGTTCGTCATGATTCGCCCACAAATGAAACGTCAAAAAGAACTGAAAGCAATGCTTGAGTCAGTCGCGAAAGGCGATGAGGTTTCAACTGTCAGCGGCATGCTTGGTCGCGTTGTCGAGTTAAAAGACCAGTATGTAACTCTTGAATTAGCTCCAAACCTCCAAGTCAAAATGCAAAAATCTGCGATTGCAGCTGTTCTTCCTAAAGACACCTTGAAATCTATTTAAGAGTTTGCATGAACCGCTACCCTCTCTGGAAATATCTCGTTATTGCTGTAGCTCTCTTAATTGGAGTTGTTTACTCTATTCCAAATCTATTTGGTGAAGTTCCAGCCATTCAAATAGCTGGATCGAAAACAAGTTCAAAAATTGATTTAAATACCCAAGAAAAGGCTGATCTCGCACTAGCCAATGCCAAAATCAGCAGCAATGGAAGTTTCTATGAGGCGCAAGGTTCTAGCGGAACTATCAAGATTCGATTTAAAGATACCGATACGCAATTAAAAGCTAAAGACCTCCTGGAAAAAGAACTTAATGCAGACTTCAGTAATCCAGATTACATCATTGCTCTCAATTTATTAACAAATACCCCCAACTGGCTGCTCAGTATCAATGCCTTGTCCATGCCTTTAGGTCTGGATCTTCGTGGTGGGGTTTATTTCTTACTCAAAGTTGATATGAAAGGTGCGGTTGAGAAAAAAGTTACTGCCCTAGCTTCAGATGCCAGATCAAAACTGCGAGAGAAATCCATTCGTTATCAAAGTATCGAACGTTTAAACGAAACACTCAATATCAAGGTGAGTACTGATACCAATGTTGATAAAGCAATCGAATCGTTGAAAGATGCTTTGAGTGAAATGAATCTCAAATCCGAGAAAAAATTAGATCACTTTTTAATTACCGGCACATTAAAACCTGAAGCAAGTAAAGCCATTCAAGATAACGCCCTGAAGCAAAACATCCTGACTCTGAACAAGCGAGTCAATGAATTAGCTGTGAAAGAACCAGTCATCCAAAAACAGGGTAATGACCGAATCGTTGTTCAATTACCCGGCGTCCAAGATACAGCGCGAGCAAAAGATATTATAGGTAGAACTGCAACTCTTGAGGCCCGCTTAGCCAACCCAGTGCAATCTAGTATTGGACTGAATGAAACCCCTCCTCTAGGTATGGATGCCTTTCGCTTTGGCGATCGCCAGGGCGTTTTTAAAAAATCCGTCATTATTACTGGTGACCGTATTATCGATGCCAGCGCAGGCTTTGATCAAAATCAGCGCCCCTCTGTCAACCTAACTTTAGATGCAGCAGGCGGCCGAGCAATGCAAGAAATGACCAGAGAAAATCTTCAAAAACCCATGGGGATGATCCTCTTTGAAAAAGGTCGTGGTGAGGTATTAACTATTGCAACAATCCAAGGGGAGTTTGGCACAAAATTCCAGATTACCGGACAACCAACAACGCAAAGTGCTAATGATCTCGCACTTTTACTGCGTGCTGGCTCCCTAGCCGCTCCCATGGAGATTATCGAGGAAAGAACCATTGGACCAAGCCTTGGGGCTGAAAATATCGAAAAAGGTTTTAAATCCCTTGTTTATGGCTTTCTTGGTATTGCCATCTTTATGTTGGTGTACTACATGATTTTTGGCTTATTCTCGGTCGTTGCACTAGCCGTCAATCTTCTTCTTCTGATTTCTGTTCTTTCAATGCTACAAGCAACGCTTAGCCTTCCCGGTATTGCAGCGATGGCCCTTGCTTTAGGAATGGCGATTGACTCCAATGTCTTAATCAATGAACGTATCCGGGAGGAATTGCGTGCTGGGGCGTCACCGCAAACGGCAATTTCAATCGGCTTTGATAAGGCTTGGGCAACCATTTTAGACTCTAATGTCACGACCTTGATTGCTGGACTAGCTCTACTTGCTTTTGGCTCAGGCCCAATCAAAGGCTTTGCAATCGTGCATTGTCTGGGTATCCTGACCTCCATGTTCTCAGCAGTCTTCTTCTCTCGCGGCCTAGTCAATTTGTGGTACGGCCGTCAGAAAAAATTGCAATCAATTTCTATAGGTTAGAACATGGAATTTTTCCGAATTCGTCAAGATATTCCCTTCATGCGTTATGCACTCGTATTGAATGCGATTTCGCTAATTACCTTTTTAGCGGCAGTCTTTTTTCTTGCTTATAAGGGACTACATCTTTCTATTGAATTTACTGGCGGCACGGTCCTCGAAGTGAAATATTCCCAAACAACTGAATTAGAACCAATTCGGAGTGCCATTTCTAAACTAGGCTATACCGATGTCAATGTGCAAAATTTTGGCAGTTCAAAAGATGTCATGGTTCGACTACCACTGATTAAAAATCCCGATGGCTCCTTGATGAGTTCGGCACAGCAGAGCCAGTCACTCATGCAAGAATTGTCTAAACTTGACCCCAGTGCAAGCTTGCAGCGCGTTGAATTTGTGGGGCCCCAAGTCGGTGAAGAACTGCTTTATGGCGGCATTAAAGCACTCATTTTTGTAATTATTGGGATTATGGTCTATCTTTCCATTCGGTTTGAATGGAAATTTGCGCTCGCAGGGATTATTGCTAATTTACATGACGTCATTATTATTCTGGGGTTTTTTGCCTTTTTTGAATGGGAGTTCTCTCTCTCAGTTCTAGCTGCAGTTCTAGCCGTCTTAGGCTACTCGGTCAACGAGTCGGTCGTTATTTTTGATCGAATCCGAGAGAACTTTCGTAGGTATAGAAAATTAGATACCCCTGATATTATTGATAGTGCTATTACCGGTACGATCAGCCGAACAATTATTACGCACGGTAGTACCGAAATGATGGTCCTTGCGATGCTCATCTTTGGTGGCGCTTCACTCCATTATTTCGCCATTGCCCTGACTATTGGTATTTTGTTTGGAATTTACTCTTCCGTTTTCGTGGCTGCTGCTATAGCAATGTGGCTTGGGGTCAAACGAGAGGATTTAATTAAAGTAGAGCCGAAAAAAGAAGATGCTTTATCCCGTGATGCAGATCCTAATTTTGGAGCTAAAGTTTAAGACTTGAATTTGTATTGACTAGAACAGTAAGCACGATCAATTGTTGGATCTCTTAATTGACGGTGTTTTGTAACTCGACCAGTCACTCGTTTACGCCACATCTTGAATGAGCTCTCTTGCAGATTTTTTCGCATCAACGCAATGACATTTGCCTCAGATAATCCATACTGTTGAGAAATGGCTTCAAATGGCGTACGATCCTCCCAAGCCATTTCAATGATGCGTGATAAATCACTTGGGGATAAAAGCGCAATTTCGTGAATCAAGTTATCTGGCATCAAGCAGTACCTATTTTTTCGAGAACATTTGTTTAAAAACAATTGGATAATCCATTTTACTGAAAGTAACCCCACCATGCGCTATGCCATTTTTAAATATCATGCAACTCATGGACCAATTGAAATAGCCTATCTTCAAGAAGGCGTTGGACCCCCACTGCTACTCTTACATGGCTTTCCCCAAACCAAAAAAATCTGGGAGCCAACTGTGCAATTACTTAAAAGTCAATTTACCTGTATTACCCCCGATTTACGCGGTTATGGCTTCTCTTCCAAACCAAAAGGCCTGCCCGATCATGCGAATTACTCCAAACGCGAAATGGCGCGCGATATGCTTGAATTAATGCACTCGCTAGGTCATCGCACTTTCGATCTAGTAGGCCACGACCGAGGCGGTAGAGTCGCTCACCGCCTCGCTACCGATTATCCCAGTGCCATTCGAAAATTAATGGTGCTAGATATCTCCCCTACCTGGAAAATGTATGCAAACACAACCCAGCAGTTTGCCACGGCCTATTGGCACTGGTTTTTTTTAATACAACCAACACCCATACCAGAGACATTAATTGGCAATCAGGTCGACTTTTTATTGCCCAAAATGATGGGGGCAAAAGCGGGTATTCAAAATCCCTTTAGTCCAGAAGCTTTTAAAGAATATGTCTACTGGATGAAAGACCCAGCATGCTTGCATGCTATGTGCGAGGATTACAGAGCAGCTAGCACGATTGATTTGGTCCATGATCAAGAGTTTCGAGACCTAGGCAAAAAATTAGCGATGCCAATTTGCGCTCTTTGGGGAGAAAAGGGTGTCGTACATCGCTGCTTTAACCCAATTAGTGACTGGCAGGAAGTTTTTCAAGAGGTTACCGGTCACCACCTCCCCTCAGGACACTATATCCCCGAGGAAATTCCAGATATCCTGGCAAATGAAATACGCACTTTTTTTTAGAGACCTAAAATTTCTAAAGTTTGCCGAGTCGCACCTTGATGATCTTTGGAAAATTGAAGCCCTTGAATAGACATACTCAACCTTTTTTCAGGCTCTGCAATGAGTTGATTTAAATATTGCGCTAATTGATCTGTCAATATATTTTCAGGTACATCTGGATCTAATCCTAAACTAAGCGCAGCGCCAAGTTGCAAAGCGTCATGACTTACTTGGGCAAAATTGTATGTGGATGGTCCTAGTATTACTGGCTTACCTAAGGAGCATGGCTCTATTAAGTTTTGTCCTCCAGTACCTTGCAGCGTTCCGCCCATAACAACCACATCACTAGATTCTAAATAAGCAGCCATCTCGCCCATTGTGTCACCAATGAGCACATCCACATCGATGATTCTAGCCCGGTGAAGCTGTGAGCGTAGTTCATAGCGCAACTGCTGAGATTGCAAACTTGCAACAACCTCATCAAGTCGTTGCATATGCCTTGGAACAATCATTAATAAGGGATTTTGAGTTTTATCTACTTGTTGCCAAGCTTTTAAAATCAGGCTTTCCTCACCATCTCTCGTGCTAGCAGCACAAATAGTTACGCGGTTTGGCCAGTGGCTCTTTTTCCAGACAGCACCTAATTGCACTAAATTCCTGTCCAAATGCACATCAAACTTCAAGTTACCAGTAATTCGAACTGGTTTTTTTGTAAAGGCTTGATATCTTTTCGCATCCCCTGGGGTTTGTGCCAAGATTTCAGTAAAAGATTGAAATACGTCTCGACTGAATCCTTCGAAGTGCGCAAATCGACGCGCACTTCGCTCGGAGAGTCGTCCGTTGATTAAATAAATTGGTATTTTTTGTTGTTTAGCGAATAAAATTAAATAGGGCCAAACTTCTGTTTCCATCAATAAACCAATTCGCGGCCTAAAATATCGATAGAATCGACCAACCGGCCAACAAAAATCATAAGGTAAATAAACCTGCATGAGTTGCTTTGCGGCAATTGCGTCTTGAAAGATTTCACTCCCGAGTTTTCGACCAGTCGGTGTCATATGCGTCAATAAAACTCTCTGACCTTGTTCTAATAACTTCAGAATAAAAGGAGTCGCAGCGCGCGTCTCTCCAACAGATACGGCGTGCAACCAAATAGGGTCTTGGAATGCAATGACTTTAGGATAAAAACCAAAACGCTCAGAGATATTTTGGCGGTAGTTTGGCTCTTTTCTACCCTTTAACCATAATCGAATTAAGGCGAAAGGCGCAATCAGATGCCACGCGCACTGATAAATAATCATCATCAACTTCCGTGGTAAAGATTGCATGTATGGCATTATTTACGTTTGCCAAGTAATCAATATGGCCGACTACTTCCGAGTCTGATTTTTTAGTCGAAGTGACAATTCAATTGCCTTACCTAAGTAATTACTCGGTGTCATTGCCAGTAATCGGTCCCTAGCGTCTTGGGGAATATCTAACTGATGAATGAAAGTTTGTAAGTCTTCTTTAGTAATATTTTTTCCGCGCGTTAATGTCTTTAACTGCTCATACGGATTGGGCACTCCAAATCTTCTCATCACAGTCTGAATCGGCTCGGCCAAAACCTCCCAGCTTTGATCTAAATCTTCAGCTATACGACTTGGGTTTGTTTCTAACTTGAGCAAGCCACGGATCGCACTATCATAAGCAATCAGCGTATGTCCAAAAGCTGTGCCGAGATTTCTGAGAACTGTTGAATCTGTTAAATCGCGCTGCCAACGAGAAATTGGCAATTTGTCCGATAAATGCCTCAGTAAGGCATTGGCTAAACCTAGATTGCCCTCTGAGTTCTCAAAATCAATCGGATTCACTTTATGTGGCATAGTCGATGAACCAATTTCACCATCTTTCGTTTTCTGCTTAAAGTATCCTAAAGAAATATAACCCCAAATATCTCTATTCATATCGAGTAAAATCGTATTTGCTCGTGCGAAGGCATCAAACAATTCTGCCATCGCATCATGTGGCTCGATTTGTATTGTGTATGGGTTAAAAACCAAACCTAAGCGATCTTCTACAACTGCACGACAAAATGACTCCCAATCAAAATCCGGATATGCAGCAACGTGGGCATTGTAATTACCGACCGCACCATTCATTTTCCCAAACATCTGGACCCACGTATTTGCTCAATGCTACGCTCTAGACGTTTAGCAATATTTGCCATTTCTTTACCAAGTGTGGTCGGAGATGCTGGCTGGCCATGGGTCCGAGACATCATCGGGATAGCGGCATTGTCGATCGCAAGATTGACTAAACAGTCCAACAAAGCTTCTAATTTTGGAAGCATTACATGATGTACAGACCCATTTAACATCATGCCATGGGAAGTGTTATTGATATCCTCTGAGGTACAGGCAAAGTGAATAAATTCACTCGCTTTCTCTAACTGGTCTTGCCCTTTTACCTGCTCTTTTAACCAATACTCTACAGCCTTTACATCGTGATTAGTTACCGCCTCTATCTCTTTAATACGCTTGGCATCTTGCTCTGAAAACTGCTCTACTAACTGCAATAAATACGCTTCAGAGGTTTGATCAAAACTTGGCATTTGCGGCAATTTCGAATGGGCTAATGCAATCAGCCAATGGACTTCGACTTTGACCCGTTGACGCATAAATGCTGCTTCAGATAGCCATGGCCTCAAGTCATCTGTTTTAGAAGCATATCTGCCATCTATTGGTGAAAGTGCATTAAGGGTGGATAATGTCGTGGGCACAGTTTTAATTTATTGTTTTAGATTCTGCTATTTTATTCGTAATCGATACAAACACATTATTTATTCAAGGATTGCTTCATGAAATTAATTGGTTCCCTTACTAGCCCCTATGTGCGCAAAGCTCGGATTGCTTTTTTAGAAAAGAAAATTGATGTTGAGCTAATTATTGATCCCGTGTGGTCTGCTGATAGCCAATTACCCGGTGTTAACCCACTCGGTAAAGTACCAGCATTGATTATGGAAGATGGCGGAGCTATGTTTGATTCGCGCGTTATCGTGGAATATGCCGATACCCTGAGTCCAGTAGGTCGATTAATTCCCTCTACTGGTAAAGAAAAAGCCGCTGTCAAGACTTGGGAGGCCCTTGCAGATGGAGTTTTGGACGCAGCAATCTTGGTGCGCCTTGAAAAAACTTGGGGACCCCGTGACGGGCAACTTTGTCAAGCTTGGGTAGATCGACAAATGCAAAAAGTCGCTGCAGGCTTGCAAGCCATGTCCGATGGCCTTGGTAAAAATCCATGGTGCTTTGATAATCACTTCGGCCTGTCAGATATCGCCGTCGGTACAGCTTTAGAATACCTCAGGTTTCGATTCCCAGAAATCACATGGGGCCAAGACTATCCGAACTTAGCTGATTTGGTGAATAAACTCCAAACAAGGTCTTCTTTTATCGAGACCGCATTTCCAGCTTAATCAACTTTCCAGTGGGTCTAGGTTGCATCCTCAAAACCCACCGGAAAACCACTAAGTGTGCGCACTCGAATAAATAATCCCGCCCCCCAAACAGATATCCCCATCGTATAAGACAGCAGACTGACCAGGCGTTACCGCCCACTGCTTCTTTGAAAAAACCAGGTCAAAACTGTTTTGATTTGACGGGTCTTCTAGAAATTTTAGAGAGCATAATGCGTCACCCTGACGGTAGCGGGTCTTAGCGCAATAGTGGTCACTCACTACTGGTGGCTTTCCTGAAACCCAACTAGCATCCTGTGCATGCAAAGTTGCCGACTCTAAAAAAGGATGCTCATGACCCTGCACTACCAATAAACTATTGGCAACTAAATCTTTAGCGGCAACAAACCAAGGATCTCCAGAACCGGTCTGTCTCCCCCCAATCCCGATTCCCTTACGCTGCCCCAACGTGTAAAACGCTAAACCAATATGCTGTCCAAGCACCTGACCATTTGCGGTCTTAATCGGACCTGGTTGGCTCGGTAAATATTTTTGCAAAAACTCCCTAAAAGGTCTCTCACCAATAAAACAAATACCCGTTGAATCCTTCTTTTTAGCATTCGGTAAATGTAAATTTTCGGCAATCTCCCGGACTTTGGTTTTGGGCAAATTACCTAAAGGAAAAAGAACCCGACTTAATTGCTGTTGATTTAAACGATGCAAAAAATAACTTTGATCTTTGGTTAAATCAGTCGCCTTTAATAACTCGTAGCCACTGACCCCATGTTGAACGCGTGCATAGTGCCCAGTTGCAATTGCACTCGCACCCAAACGCATTGCATGATCTAAAAAAGCCTTAAACTTAATCTCAGCATTACAAAGAACATCTGGGTTGGGTGTGCGCCCAGCAGAGTACTCTCTTAAAAAATCTTCAAACACACGATCTTTATATTCTTTAGCGAAATTGACTATCTCTACCTCAATACCTAAAATATCTGCTACCGCAACTACATCAATCCAATCCTGCCTAGTGGAGCAATACTCGGAATCGTCATCATCTTCCCAGTTTTTCATAAAAAGACCAACTACCTCAAAGCCTTGCTCTTTTAAGATCCAAGCGGCAACAGAGGAGTCAACCCCGCCAGACATCCCTATTACAACTCTTTGTGGAGGCTTTACCAACTGATGCTCATTAAGACATAGGGCACTTGCGATATCTTTTAACATTCTAATATTGTATGATTGAACGTTTAACATGGCATTTTTATTACTAAAATCAATTTACCCATAAAATATAGGGTAATTACATTTAATGTGGGGAAAAGCATGCGTATTGGTATTCCACTCGAAACCAAATCAGGAGAGTCTCGTGTCGCAGCGACTCCTGAGACTGTCAAAAAGCTCATCACGGCCGGTCATAGCTTGATCATCCAAAGCCATGCGGGGGTTAAGGCCAGCATTATTGATGAGGCATTTACTGCCGCTGGAGCCACTATTGGCTCTGCTACTGAGGTATTTAACTGTGACATCGTCTTGAAGGTTCGCGCTCCGTCAGATGATGAATTAAACCAAATGCGACCAGGAACAGTCCTCATCGGTATGCTTGATCCATTCGATTCAGCAACCATTAACGCTATGGCAGGAAAACAAATTACCGCCTTTGCACTTGAAGCAGCGCCTCGAACAACGCGGGCTCAGAGCATGGATGTGCTCTCCTCACAAGCTAATATCGCTGGTTATAAAGCCGTTATGCTCGCTGCTAATACCTATCAGCGATTTATGCCTATGCTCATGACCGCTGCCGGTACTGTAAAAGCAGCTCGGGTTTTAATTTTAGGTGCTGGTGTTGCTGGGTTACAAGCGATTGCTACAGCGAAGCGCCTAGGGGCTGTAATTGAAGCCTCTGATGTGAGGCCCGCCGCAAAAGAACAAATTGAATCGCTTGGGGCCAAGTTTGTGGATGTGCCTTTTGAAACAGAAGAGGAAAAAGAAATTGCAAAAGGTGTTGGTGGTTATGCCCGCCCCATGCCAGCGTCCTGGATGCAAAGACAAGCGATTTTGGTGGCTGAACGGGCAAAACAAGCAGATATCGTTATTACAACTGCCCTTATCCCCGGCAGAAAAGCTCCCATGCTTTTAGCCGCAGAAACGGTGCAGGCCATGAAACCAGGTTCAGTCATTGTCGACCTAGCAGCTGGTAAAGGTGAAAATGGTTCTGGAAACTGCCCTTTAACTGAAGCTGATCAAATTGTCATTAAACATGGCGTTACTCTAATTGGTCTGAGTAATCTGCCTGCAGAAGTTGCTGCCGACGCGTCTGCACTATACGCTAGAAATGTTCTGGATTTCTTGAAATTAATAGTAACAAAAGAGGCCACCTTAGCCATCCCAAGTGATGATGATATTGTCACAGCATGCTTAATGTGCCAAAACGGCCAAGTCATTCGAATTAACAATTAATTAGGATCATTATGGAAATTAGCTCCGGAGTTTATAACCTCATTATCTTTGTCCTAGCCATCTATGTAGGCTATCACGTTGTTTGGACAGTCACCCCAGCACTGCATACGCCATTAATGGCGGTTACTAATGCAATCTCTGCAATTATTGTGGTGGGCGCGATGCTTGCAGCAGCTTTAACAGTCGGCCCAGTTGGCAAAGTAATGGGCACTCTGGCTGTGGCTTTGGCAGCAGTAAATATATTTGGTGGCTTCTTAGTAACAAAACGTATGCTCGAAATGTTTAAGAAAAAAGAAAAAAAAGTAACTAAGGGAGAATCAGCATGAGTATGGACTTGATTACTCTTTTATATCTAGTCGCCTCGATTTGTTTTATTCAGGCACTTAAAGGCTTATCGCATCCGACTACCTCGATTCGCGGTAATTTATTTGGGATGATCGGTATGGCTATTGCAGTTTTAACTACGGTCGGACTCATCAGTAAACTAGCGAACACCTCTCTAACTAGTGGCTTAATGTATGTTTTGGGTGGACTAGTTGTAGGTGGCGGTATCGGCGCAGTAATGGCTAAGCGTGTAGAAATGACGAAGATGCCTGAGCTAGTAGCATTTATGCACAGCATGATCGGCCTTGCTGCAGTATGTATTGCAATTGCCGCCGTCTCTGAACCAGAAGCATTCAATATTCCAGTTCCACTGCCGATTGGGAATCGTATTGAGTTATTCATTGGCACATTTATTGGTGCAATTACCTTCTCAGGTTCTGTCATTGCCTTTGGTAAGCTCTCGGGTAAGTATAAATTCCGGCTTTTCCAAGGAGCACCAGTCACATTTTCTGGTCAACATCCCCTGAATTTGATTTTGGCTCTGGTCATGATTGGCTGTGGAATTATATTTGCCTTTGACTCTGGAGCAAGCGCCGCTTGGACACCCTTTTTAATCATGTTGGCCATTGCCTTTGTTCTTGGTGTTCTCATCATCATTCCAATCGGTGGTGCAGATATGCCGGTAGTTGTTTCTATGCTCAACTCCTATTCGGGCTGGGCGGCTGCTGGTATTGGGTTCTCACTGAATAACTCGATGTTGATCGTAGCCGGCTCACTCGTTGGATCTTCCGGAGCGATCCTTTCTTACATCATGTGTAAGGCGATGAACCGCTCATTTTTTAATGTCATTCTCGGTGGCTTTGGGGGTGACGCGGTAACTGATCAGGGAACAGGATCCCAAGCGCAACGACCAGTCAAGAGTGGCTCATCTGATGACGCAGCCTTTTTAATGGGGAATGCCGAAACACTGATTATTATTCCTGGCTACGGCTTAGCAGTCGCTAGAGCCCAACACGCTTTAAAAGAATTAACTGAAAAACTGATTCATAAAGGTGTCATTGTGAAATATGCGATTCATCCAGTCGCGGGAAGAATGCCAGGCCATATGAACGTTCTCCTAGCAGAGGCCGAAGTTCCTTATGATCAGGTTTTTGAAATGGAAGATATTAACGGTGAGTTTGCTCAAGCTGATGTGGTCTTAATTTTGGGTGCTAATGACGTGGTAAACCCTGCAGCAAGAACACCTGGCAGCCCAATTTTTGGTATGCCTATTTTGGAAGCATATAAAGCTAAAACAGTGATTGTCAATAAACGTTCCATGGCTTCTGGTTATGCTGGCCTTGATAATGACCTCTTCTATATGGATAAAACAATGATGGTCTTTGGTGATGCAAAGAAAGTGATTGAGGATATGGTCAAGGCAGTGGAGTGATTCTCATACAGCCCTAATTCATAAGGCTTTCTAGATTTTTGTAAGCATCTGTGTCCAATTCCTGTCCAACTGAATATGGCATCGATTCGTAACAGACGTGGAGTTTGGCAGGCTCGTATTAACCGTAAAGTTATACCGACCATCACTAAATCATTTCATACCAAACAGGATGCGGAAAAATGGTCAAGAAGTATTGAGTCAGGCATTGGCCGTGGCACCTACACAAAATATCTGATACCCCCGACACCCTCGGTTATTGATAAAAATTACCTAGAAATTTACTATTAAAAAAGGCACCCGAAGGTGCCTTTTAAGCTTAGCGAAGCGCTAATTACATCATACCGCCCATACCACCCATACCACCCATATCACCCATACCGCCTGGCATTGATGGGCCACTGTCATCTTTTGGAGACTCAGCAATTGCAGCATCAGTAGTTAACAATAAGCCAGCAACTGAGGCAGCGTTCACTAGAGCTGTCTTCGTTACTTTTGCAGGATCGATAACACCTTGTTGCACCAAGTCGCCATACTCGCCAGTTGCCGCGTTATAACCGTAATTACCTGTTCCTGAGGCAACGTTGTTAATCACAACACTTGCTTCATCACCTGCATTTGAAACGATTACACGTAGTGGCTCCTCCATGGCACGTAACACAATACCAATACCTGCATTTTGATCAGCATTATCGCCTTTCAATTTGAGGATGGCCTGTTTAGCGCGCACCAGAGCAACTCCACCGCCAGGAACAATTCCTTCTTCCACAGCAGCGCGAGTTGCATGTAAAGCGTCATCCACGCGTGCTTTCTTTTCTTTCATTTCTACTTCTGTTGCTGCACCAACACGAATAACTGCAACACCGCCTGCTAATTTAGCAACGCGCTCTTGTAATTTTTCACGATCATAATCACTGGTAGCTTCTTCGATTTGTGCACGAATCTGCTTAACGCGTGACTCGATTAACTTTTCATCGCCAGCACCGTCAATAATGATCGTATTTTCTTTACCGATTTCAACACGCTTAGCCTGTCCAAGGTCATCCAAAGTCACTTTTTCTAAAGTTAAGCCAACTTCTTCGGCAATAACTTGTCCTTTAGTCAAAATGGCAATATCTTCTAACATTGCTTTACGACGGTCACCAAAACCTGGAGCCTTGACAGCACAAGTTTTCAAAATGCCACGGATATTATTCACAACTAAAGTTGCTAAGGCTTCGCCTTCGACATCTTCAGCAATAATTAATAGCGGGCGACTTGACTTGGCAACTTGCTCCAAAACTGGTAACAAGTCACGGATATTGCTTATTTTTTTGTCAAACAAGAGGATATATGGATTTTCCATAATAACTACTTGTTTTTCAGGGTTATTAATAAAGTATGGTGATAAATATCCGCGGTCAAACTGCATTCCTTCAACCACTTCTAACTCATCTTCTAAAGACTTACCATCTTCCACTGTAATTACACCCTCTTTACCAACACGCTCCATTGCTTCTGCAATACGGTCACCAATACTTGTGTCGCTATTCGCAGAAATTGAACCAACTTGAGCGATTTCTTTAGTGGTAGTGCATGGTTTGCTGAGCTTTGAAATTTCTGCTAAAGCCGCAGTAACAGCTTTATCAATCCCACGCTTTAAATCCATTGGGTTATGACCTGCTACAACAAATTTCATACCTTCACGCACAATAGACTGTGCTAGAACTGTGGCTGTAGTCGTTCCGTCACCAGCATCGTCAGCAGTCTTAGAGGCAACCTCTTTAACCATTTGCGCGCCCATATTTTGCAACTTATCTTTGAGTTCGATTTCTTTTGCAACTGTTACACCGTCTTTAGTGACCATTGGTCCGCCAAAAGAACGCTCTAAAACCACATTACGACCTTTTGGTCCTAGAGTTACTTTTACAGCATTTGCAAGGATATTTACCCCTTCAACCATGCGTGCACGTGCTGAATCTCCGAATATTACGTCTTTTGCTGCCATGTGAATTCCTTTCTACAGATGATTGAGCTTATTTTTGAACAACAGCCATGATGTCTTCTTCACGCATCACAAGCAATTCTTCACTGTCAACTTTGACAGTTTGACCAGAATACTTACCAAATAAGACGCGATCGCCAACCTTGACGTCTAAAACAATGTTTTTGCCATTGTCGTCACGCTTACCAGGACCAACTGCGAGAATTTCACCTTGATCAGGCTTTTCTGCAGCATTATCCGGAATAAAAATTCCAGATGCAGTTTTTGTTTCACTATCCAAACGTTTGATGATCACGCGATCATGCAAGGGACGTAGCTTCATGCAATCTCCTTAAAAAATTAAATAAAAACCAATAAAATCAAATACTTGAAATTACTAATTGGCCTGCTGAATCATTACATTAAAGCTTGTTAGCACTCTACTGCAATGATTGCTAACAGAAGTATATATTGTCTTTGATGACTTTGCAAGT
>RFMZ01000157.1 GCA_009927445.1 Betaproteobacteria bacterium | reverse complement strand
AACTTACCTAAAATGCCATGTGGATTAGCTATTGTTTCAGGCATCTCAAAATGGTTATAGTTTTGACCAACCAAATAGTCAATGGGTTTACCCATGTCTTTGACTGCTTTGGCAAAATCTCTACTTTGCCTTTGGAAGTCAGGGGTTTCTAGACTGCCATGAGCAACAATGATCGGAGCATTTAAAAATTCAAGGTGTCTTTGGGTACTTAGAGCATCTTCCATGCTATCAGTAAATTTCACATACGAGCTTCTAGCAGATAGTCGAACGGGTTTCAGATCATACATGCCACTACATAAAAGGCCCCCTTTAATGATATTCATTGGTAAGTCATAATCTTTTTTCCAATTTGTGACAAGGGTTACGCCGGCTAAATGACCTCCTGAAGAGTGTCCAGATATAAAGATTTTATTGGGGTCACCATTAAAGCTAGAGGCATTTTTATAAACCCAAGCAACAGATCTTCTTACTTGATCGATCATGGGCATTAAATCGCCATTAGATTCAAAAGCGTTAATGAAGTCAGGCACCACAAAATGTGCCCCAGCATTAACGAAGGTTTCGGCTTTAAAACCAAAGTTCTTGGCCAAACCGGAACGCCATGCGCCACCATGAATAAAAATGTTGATGGGGGCTTTGGGACGATCGCAGAGATAAACATCAAGACCCTCTATTGGGGTTTGTCCATAAGCAAATCGTTTTGGATTGCCTAGACGGCTACGAGTGATATCGCTATTGGAGGCATATCGACTTTGAATTTGTCTAATATTGGGAGCATAAACACTTTGATCATAAGAAGCATCAAGTTCTGCCTGATCCATATCAAGCCAGACTAGGGGACCTTTTTGTTTAGGTGGGGGTGAAGATGAAGATTGGGCAAAGGCTGAAGAAACGAGTCCAGCCCCCATTGTAAAAAGTAGTGATCGTTTTGTGTTCATATTGCCCCTATTAGATTCTTGATTATGGGGGAATTTGTTAATAAAAGCAAAAGACCTGATTAAGTATCCTTAGCCCTGGTCGATTTCGCCCCGGGCCACCAAAAATCGAAATAATGTCTTGCGTCGTGCGGGGCATTTGCATTGGACTCGTCTAATCCCATCTTTAGTAAGATTACTCCAAGCAGGATGAAGGCAAAACCCAGCCAGCGTAGCGGAATATTAGGGTCTCCAAAAAACAGGACAACAATAGTGAACGTACCAACAGCCCCAATAGAAGTCCATACAGCATAGGCCGTTCCAATAAGAATTTTCTTAAGTGAAAACCAAAGTAGTAGGCCGCTTAGTGTCATGCTAATAAGTGCTATAACTATTCCCCATATTTTCATATTGGGGAGGTCGGCGAGCTTTACGCCAAGTGGCTTACCAATCTTCAAAAAACCTGCCAGTAAGAGTGATATCCGGAAAATATTCACGAAAAACATTGAAGTAGCAAGATTCAGAATATTAAAAATTAAATAGTACCTTGGCTTTATTGCGATTCAATTTCCCGACCTAACTTACCAATAATTCAAGCGCCAGGAGCAGGAGGCCGAGGACGCCCTTCCGTCAAGTGCGGATGCATCAAGGATTAATACGTTAGTTGTTATTAGAAGCTATAATTTGTAAATATTAGGAGATTGTTATGACTACTGTAAAACAATGTATAGATCAAAAAACCAATACCATCTTCTCTGTCAGATCATCTGATTCTGTAGAAGTTGCTTTGTTATTGATGCGTGATAACCGAGTCAGATCAGTCCTGGTCATTGATGATGGAGTATTAGTGGGAATTGTTTCCCAAGGTGATTGCGCCATTAAGGTATTGTTGCCAAATAGCAATGCAAAGCAAACAATCGTTTCAAAAATCATGACCGCCAAGCCATTAACAGTTTCGCTGACTAATTCTTTAGAAGAGTGTATGGCTATTATGGTTCACAAACATATTAGACATTTACCAGTCTTAGAAAAAAACAAAGTAGTTGGGGTTATTTCAATCGGCGATATTGTGAAAAGTATTATTGAACATCAAGGTAATCAAATTAAGTTTTTGGAAACTTATATTAGAGGTCATGGTGTTTGACCTCTACAGAAAAGAAATGATTGAGATTACGTTAGGCATCTTAGGCCCTGGTCGATTCTGCCATGAACCACAGCAATTAAGTAGTTTTTCGGGATAAGTTAATAAATTCAACTTTTTTCTTTAAAGAAGCGTGATCGTTGGCTAAGCGATGAAAGTCTTGTAAATCCAAAGCCATTAAACGCGTGGCGCGAATCGTTTTTATAGTAGCGTTGCGTTTACGATTCTCTAATAATCCAGTCTCACCGAAAACATCCCCTTTTTGCAAGGTAATAGTCGAGGGCGGTCTAGGATGAATTTGCACTTCAACCGCGCCATCAGCGATAAAATAAATCGCATCAGGCGCCGAGTTTTTCTTAAATACAACCGTATTTTTTGGCAAAACTATTGATCTTAAGTGACGCGTAATATCAGCTATACAATTACTATCCAGGTCTTTGAATAATTCCAAATTGGAAATGATTTGCCAATTATTGATTTGTTCGCGATACCTTATTTCTTCGGCGAACCCACTCGCCAAAATACCTGCAGGTATTGCCAGCATAGCCATACCAACTAACATAGCTATACCACCTACTATTCGCCCGGTAGAGGTTATGGGAGTTATGTCGCCATAGCCGGTTGTGGTCATGGTAACGATGCCCCACCATAAAGCCGCAGAAATATTTTTGAAAACTTCTGGTTGAGCATTACGTTCTGCCAAATAAAGAGCGGTTGACAAAATAACAACTAATAATCCCAGAGAGATCAATGAGGCCATCAGGATTTGCCGCTCTTTTTTTACTACCGCACCAACAATTTCAATTCCGGGGATATAGCGACTTAATTTGAATAGACCTAAAACAACAACATAATTTGGCCAGGAATTGAGGTCACTACCGACAATGTTATGAAGAATGCTGAGAATGACTAGTAAATCAATAATCCCTAAGAATGAAATTAGGTAATTGACGCGATAGTAGTAATCGGCTTCGTTCTCCCTGATATCGTCGATTTCTATTGATAAGTTAGTGCAACTTTCCGGAGCAGACCAAAGTCGGCCAAGGTATTCAGTAGTAAAAATAGATAATAATAGGATGAGGAGAGTTTTTGCAAGGTTAGGAAGACCAGTTAATTCCCAAAGTTGATTTTCTAAAATTCGAAAGATGGTCATGTAGAGAATGGCCAAAATAATAATATGCGCTATTAATTTGCTTAGTTTTCCATATTGGTTGGTAATCCGAACGGCTAAACTAAAGTTACTGTCGTACGCCGGAAGGTTGTTATTGAGTACGTAATGGGCAATCTGACGAGGATTCAGTCGGATTGGAGGGGATTGGCTAATAGAGATATTCATAATCTTGCGTGCATAAATTGTATTATTTTAGCGATAAATTCATGAGATAACGGTACTTCTGCATCTTTAGGTTTTTAGGAAAATACCTAAAGCACTGAAAAAAATAGCCTCACGACCTTAGCCAAACGTGGCAATCTTTTCGAGAACTCTAAATATACCAAGATTCAAAAACTTACGATATCCTAGGCTCTAGTTGATTCAACCTAGGAACACCAAATTTTAACCAATGCCCCACTTTGCGCGCGCGCATGTTCTTTTTTAAATTGAGTATTTTTAAGTCAGGAATCAGATGTACGATTATAAATAGACGAAGCGAAGTATCAATCCGAGTTTGCCCACCAGCGTCCGTCGATTTAAAAATTTCAAGAACATCGTTCAAGAGTCTAAAAGTTGTTTAAATATTCGTAGATTAGCTAATTCGTGTTACTCGATATCCACTGCCACTAATAGTTTCAATCATAGCTTGACAATCAAAAGGGCTTAATGCGTCTCTTAGCCTTTTAATATGCACATCTACAGTTCTTTCATTCACAAAATTTTTCCCATCATCCCATACTTTCTCTAATATATGTCTACGGCTATGAACATGTTCACTAAATTGCATCAGAAAAAGTAAAAGCTTAAACTCTGTTGGCCCTACTTTAATTTCATGAGTTTTACTCTCTTTTTGGCACGTGAGGCGATGGGTTAATGGATCAATTTTTAATCCGTTAATCTCGATTGATTTATCAGTCAACTGTGGAGACTGACGTCTCAATATGGCTCGAATGCGGGCCATGAGTTCTATATGTGACAGTGGTTTCGTTACATAGTGGTCCGCCCCGGCATCTAAAACAGCAATCTTATCCTCTTCATTTGAGCGAGTTGAGAGGAAAATAATTGGAATATGTTGAGTATCTTTTTCCCTACACAATTCTTTCAAAAATTGGAATCCAGATTTGCCAGGTAACTCTCCATTTAAAATAATTAGATCGGGTAGACCTTCTTTCATTAACTTCAATGCATGATCGGCTTGCAAGGCACGAATAGGTATATATCCCTCTACAGATAAATTCTTCGCGATTGATTCAGAGACTGAGGGCTCATGCTCAACGATTAGTACTCTTGTAGACATGAACTCTTTCTAAATAATGGAATATTTTTATTAAACGTAAAACTTGATTTACATGTAATCATATATATTTGCATGTGTAGGAAGGCGCCTTATTGCAAAAAATGAGAAATTGAATACCAGATTCATTCGCAGGGGCGCTGAGATTTCGAGAATATTTAAAAAATTGACTATTGTGCTAAATGTAAATTCAAGTCAGTTTTCAAAAATATTATCTACACAATTAAATACTTTTTTATTTTTTTTGAGATACCAGTATTTTGTGAAAAATTCAATTTGAGTATTCAAAATATCACAATCAGTCAATCAATATGTTTTTCATAGTAATTTTGAATTTGCTCTTTATGTTTCAGAACTTGACATTCAAGTTTCGAGATAACGGCATCTATTGCCTGGTAAAGATCTTTATTTTGAGCATCCGCAAAGAATTCTCTGTCTTTTTAATGGATTGTCAGTTCGGCAGTATGTCTTAATACTATTTCTGAAGTATTATCAATCATAAAAAAAACAGTAGCATCCATTACGTCATCAAAGTGCATACGTAATTGTTGCAAACTCTTTTCAATATGCTTTCGCATCGCAGGTATAACTTCAAGATCACGACTATGAATGGTTAAGCTCATCGGGGATTCTTTACTCATATTTGAAAGCAAAGTAGTAGATTCATTATTATTTTTGAAATCCAAGGCGAAGTAAGTTTTTTGTTGTACTAAGTTTTTTTTAGGATTGATTCTTTTTAAATTAAATTCATAATTTCCATGAATTTTCCAAAATTTAATATTTTCAAACAACTTATCGAGGTCTACATAAGATAGGCTCTTCATGTCTAGAAGATTTATAGAATCGCCAGTTTTTAATTTTTCCATTGCAATTAAGTAAGTAAATTGAGTCATTAAGTTTTTATATTAATAAGAAATTTTTCCAAATCTTAACAATAATTTTTTGATATGTTGCCATGTTCAAGTTGGCAAATGTAGAGAATTGAGTAAAACGTGTTAATTTAAATGACATAGACTAATTAAAGGAACATGATGGTGAATCAAATATAAGTTTTCTGGGAGATTATTACTATCTACCAAAATGTTATCGAACGTTTCCATATAGCTTTTAGTGCTGGACTAATAAATCGGTTTGGCGAAATACCCACGGCTAATAAACTATCAATCGAATTTAATATTCGTAATATGCAGTCAAACCCAATATCTCGAGAAACTGCTAGAAAGTGGATTAATGGACAATCATTACCATCCTCACCAAGACTTAAAACATTGATTAGTTGGCTAGATTTAGATGCTTCTTTTATTTACGCAACCAGCATCACCGAAGAAAACCAACAATCTTTAAATAGCTTTAGCCAGAGAGATGCAAGAAAGCTAGAAGTGTATACCCTTAGGAAGAAAGAAGGTTTAGGCCAAGCTGCCTTGAACTTTATTTCACCATTGACCGCTATTCTGGATAAAGATGGTTTTATTATTTTAGTCAATAGTGCCTGGCGGGCAGTTGCAATGGCGTATCCAAAATTGGAGATGGGTAAATTAGTATGCGAGGGGGTTAATTACCTAACTGTTTGTGATAAAGCAGGAAAAACTTCAGAAGAAGCAAGTAAGGTAGCTAAATGTATTCGCGAAGTAATTCTTGACAATAAAAAAGAATTTAATATTCAATACCCATGCCATAGTAACGTCAAGAAAAATTGGTTTGAAGTTAAGATATCAGCTTTTAAACATCAAAGTGATGTTTGCTACATCGTTACACATATCCCTATTACGGAAGCTTTATACAACATACATAATAAAAAGTAATAATTGGTTGGCTCAATTATGCCAACAGTATTCACTCAGACCCAATAAAATAGACCATAAAGACTCATTTGCCAACTTAAGCTTGGCTTATTTTCATCTTTCAACCTTATATAAACAATTCCTAAATAAGTTAAATAATTTATATGGATTATTGTATGAGAAAGTAATAGAACCCAAAAGTTTCTACATTGGGGTATTTTCGGCAATCGTGAACGCGCCCATTAAAACATACTCCCAAATCTAACAACATTAAAACTGATGACTCCCGGTTAAATATCGAGACGGCATCCGGATGATTATTATTTACAACTCTTCGCCTATTCCTTAGGTTGTGAACGGGGAATAGAGCTGAGTGTAACATCCACAGGCCTGATCAACCACTTTCAAGCAATCAAGGATAACCACGGCAAACTTGTTGGGAGGTTATCTTTTGTGATTTTGAGTGATTTCTTGGCTTTAGCTAGAACTGCTCATATTTTGAGTCTTGTTTTAAGCAAAGGCCATAACTACTCAAATACAACGTTAGCCCATTGAGAAGATGCCATAACCAATGTGCTCCACCAATGAAGTCGCAAAACGGCATATCAAGTTGACGACTCAGTAGGGAAAATGGAAAAACGATGACCGCTAGCCATAAGTATCGAGCTGCTGGCTTATTCAAAAATTGGGACGACAAAGTATAAATAAACAACGCAAACCAAGCGCCTAGATAAATACCAGGCGGTAGCCATGGAAAAGGGGGTTTTAAGTAACCAATTAGTAATTGAGAAAAAACAATGCTAATGATTAACAGCAGAACCGAACCAAGCTGAATAAGGATCGAGCTTCTCGACCATTGCATGGGGATCAGAAATGCAAAGACCAGTAAATACATTGCTATTGCTAAGACATCAAGTAGGCCTGTGAGACGATTTGCGAACGTATGAAAGCTAAAACTACAAAAGCCAATGAGGATTATCAGAATAGCCATCAAAGTGGACCGAGGAGATCTTTGACGCCATAGCAAGAGTCCTGCCACGATGAACGACAGATTGCTAATGGCATTCATGGGCTCAGCCCAAAAACTCGCATCTAAGCGTTCACAATAGATATCAACGGAATTGAACCAAGTGCTCATATTATGATGATAAGGGAATGAGCGATTTTTTTTTCGATCATGGCAAACTTTCCTAATTATTGACAACTCTCGTCTAGGGTGAAGCATCCTGAAGGGTTATTAACAACTACGTGACTAGTAACTTTGTTAGTGAAGCCAAATTATTTGGTTAGGACGAAGCGGTTACGTAGAGACCGGCAATTCATGGAATTTAAAATGCCAAGCCCAAGTAATCAATAAACATCAAAACCACCTTCAGGCGCTTTGAAATTAAGTTATGGTATAAATTAATCAATATCTAAACTAAAATATAAAATGAAAAAAAGTTCTCAATTTATTCGTTATGGCTTTTGGTTTCTATTGGTGCTTCACATTATTGGAGCCTTGCTTACGCTTTCAATACTCTTTCCCCTTATTAATCCTAATTCCAAAAAAAAACATAGTTCCCGGTGGTCTAAATGGTTGTTAAGGATTGCTGGAATCCAGCTTCGAGTTGAAGCTCCCCAAGGGCTTCCCGATAAGCCATGTTTAATGGTTTCAAATCATATCTCTTGGATTGATACCCATGTAATTAATAGTTTTATGCCAGTTTGTTTTGTAGCTAAATCAGAGGTTGCCTCTTGGCCAGTTTTTGGATGGATTTCTAAAAAAATTGGAACCATATTTATAAGGCGAGAAAGTGCTAGGCATGCAAGACAAATTGTGGATCAAATGGCGCTTGATTTAAATCATAAATCTTTTTGTATTTTTCCTGAAGGTACCACCACTGAAGGATCTAGTCTTCTCCCCTTTAAGGCGAGTTTATTTGAATCTGCAGTTATATCGCAGGCGCCAGTCTGGTCCTTAGCGATTCAATATCGGTCTAAAGTAACAGGTGAACGAAGTCAGACCCCAGCTTTTATTGGAGATATGGGTATATTAGAGTCAATGGAAAAGATCATGAGCGATCGACAGCTTGAAGTAAGGGTTGCTGTGTTGCCAACGTTTGATCCAGCCAAAGACCCACCACTAAATCGATCACATTTGGCTCAAAAGAGTTATGAATTAGTTTCTAGTGCAATATAAGGTTTAGCACAATATAAGGTTTAGCACAATAGAGGGACCATCCTCACCCCTGACTATCAAGGACTCATGACCCATTTGCGGAGATATTTTATTGAAGGCTTGGCTTGGTTATATGCGATTTCTCTCAGATACCTCTATCAATAGAAGTGCTTTAAATGGACAGTTTTGCTGAAGAGGCCTTGTCATCCCGGTGTTGGTCCAAAGTCGATTTAATCGAATATCAATAACAAGTCAATTTAAAACCTTTTTGTTACAGAAACAGCCACTGCAACATCTGTTTGATAGTTTGTACGGTAAGACGTAGTACCACTGGAATTTGTTACTGAAAGTTTTCCGCCAGTATTGGCCGCTAGATACAAATCAGCACTACTGCTTTTATCTATGGCATAGCTAAGGCGAGTAAATATTGGAATAAAGCTATTTTGACCAATTCCATTAGGTGTGTAATTCGAATTGCTTAATCTAAAACGATAGGATCTATAGGCCGCCCCTCCAGCTAGGCTCCATTTGTCGGCCAAGGCATAAGAGAGTTCAAGTCCAGCACCACCAGATGGTCCAGCTGGGAGGGGGTTGTTAAGGCTCAACTTATCTGTAATCTTCCAGTTAATTAAGAGATAAGGAAAGATCTTAGTCTTATCAGTAGTCTGACGAAATACTCCAGTTCCAAGACCAATAGTTAGATCCTCAGAAAATTTCTTAGTAACACTACCTGTCGCTCCATAGGTTGCAGACCCAGCTGTACCAACACCATTTTCTGCTATCCAATCAATGCTTGGAGAAAAACCCGCGCTCCAACCGGAATCGAATTTTTGAAAGTAACTTAGCCCAACTCCGGGGCTTTGGATACCTCCCCAAGGTGTGTTGTTTCCGAGGCCAGTAACAGTTCTCCAAGACCAATTTTGATAACCATCGCGAAGGTTAAGACCAATACTTGAATTGGCATCTAGCTGATACCGATTATTAAAATGAATGTTGGCATCTTGCCAACTGAAACTGCCACCAGAATTAATATTAGTATCGAATTGGTTAATCGCGTTTACATTTAAAGATGTCGATACTGAGCCAACAGTAACATTTTGTGGAGCAAAATTCTGGGCATATGTTATCGAAGCACTGAAGATTAATGAACTCAGAAGTAGTTTGTAATAAGTTAAAAATTTCATGGCTATTTATTTAAATTCAGATTGTATTGAAAAGAATTGTAATAAAAATAAAAGGGAAAACCTGTCATAGAAATGACATTAATTTTATAAATCCAAAATTCTGCATTGTCCACTCAGAGCAAATCCTAGCCTCAGTTGGTGTTTTTAAAACGACTGACATAAATTAGGGTTAAAGTAAAAATCAACTAATAATTACTAAATCCTGTTTTGGTGAAATCCAGCCTTTTGAAATTAGTGAGCGTCAGAATCAAGTTGAGGCTAGGGCGTTGATTATGGCGGGTAGTATTGACTTGAGTGAATATGGTGTTGTTGCAAAGTGCTAAGTCGTGATGTTTTTCAACTTACGCTCCATGCCAAACATGGCGAGAGTTATAGTCTGCAGGATGTGAAGTATTTAGTTAGTCGAAGTAATGTTAATGAATGATTAGGGTAAAAGATGAACAATATTCAAAAAAGCGTTTTTGTAGTACTGTCAGTAATCTCGTTTGGCATTTTTGCAGAGCAAACGGTTACAGCCGATCAGGTTATCGGCGCAATGGAAAAACAATTTGGCGTGACTGCTGGTCAAAGGCGCAACCACATCAATGGTGTCTGCCTAGCAGGATCATTTGTAGGCGATAAATCGATTCAAGCCTATTCAACTTCCCCATTATTTTCTGGAAAAGCAATTCCCGTTATTGGTAGATTTTCTTTGGCTGGCGGTAGTTTAAAAACTCCTGATACTGCAAGAAGTTCAAGGGGCATGGCATTGGCATTTGAGTTGCCTAAGAGAAGTACTCAGCATTTCACCATGCTTAACGTCCCCGTCTTTGGTGCAGCAACGCCAGCCTCTTTTTATGATGCCGTGCTTTCTAACACACCTGATCCAGTCACCGGAAAACCGGATCCAGAGATACAAGCCGCCTTTAGGGCCAGTCATCCTGACGCTAAAGCATTAGCTGAGTTCTTGGCTAAAAATAATCCTGTAGTAAGTTATGCCAATAGTGATTTTTATAGCATACATACTTTTAAATTCATTAATAAAGCTAATAAAACCACCTTAGTGAAATGGCGCTTTGTTCCTCAAGATGGGGTGAAGCGTTTAAGTGATGAAGAGCTAAAAACTGCGCCAGCAAGATTTTTAAATGATGACATCATGGCAAAAACAAAGGCGGGTCCTGTACGTTGGGATATGGTTCTCACAATAGGCGATTCTTCAGATGAACAAGTCAACCCAACTGTTTACTGGCCGGAGGATCGAAAGCAAATCAATGCTGGTGTCTTAACACTTACATCAGCAAGTCCGCAGCAGGGTGGAGTTTGCGAAAAAATTAATTTTGATCCACTCGTAATGGCGCAAGGTATTGCACCAACTAATGATCCTATTTTACAGTTTAGATCGCCGGCGTATGCAGATTCTTTTGTAAAAAGGTTTACCGGTCGTTAAGTCGACTTGGCTTGAGTCTTTAACACGCAACCAGCAAACAAATTTTCGCCAAATGAAAGTCTATAATAATCACTTAACAACTTAAAAGCATTTCTTTGACATCCATGTTTGCTCCACCAAGTTTGCGGGCCGGTAGGCTGTGCGTCAATTGACAGCAACGCCTTCTTGTCGTTTAAAACGATAAACTAATCAAATTAACCTTTGGTTAACTCGCTGGAAAAACTCCTCGGCACTCTCCTTTCGTTCACTGTAGCGATCGGTCAGATACGAAGAACAAGATCTAGTCAATAAAGTAAATTTAACTAATTCTTCCATGACATCAACTACACGATCATATTTTGCCGAGGGCTTCATTCGATTGTTGTCGTCAAATTCCAGAAATGCTTTGGGGACGGAGGATTGATTTGGGATAGTAATCATTCTCATCCATCTGCCTAGAACTCTCATTTGATTAACGGCGTTAAACGATTGTGATCCTCCACTTACTTGTAATAAGGCTAAAGTCTTGCCTTGTGTGGGTCTTAAAGCTCCGACACTTAAGGGTATCCAATCTATTTGTGTTTTCATCAATCCGGTCATTGCGCCATGGCGCTCAGGACTACTCCAAACCATTCCTTCGGCCCACTCTGCAAGTGCTCTTAGTTCCACTACTTTGGGGTGCGTTTCAGGGGCATCATCTACTTGCGGTAATCCGTGGGGATTAAAAAACCGTGTTTCACAGCCCATCGCTTTTAATATCCTTTGGGCTTCTTCAGCCAAAAGGCGACTAAAGGACCTATCTCTAAGCGAGCCATATAAAAGCAATATCTTAGGTGGATGATTTTGGAAAGAGTTGCTTTGAAATTTATCAAGACTTGGCTTATTAAAAAGTTCATTATCGATATTAGGAAGTTCGGTCATAAATACATATTAATTAAAAAAGTGGCTGAATGGTAATTATCCAGTAGATACTAGATTTCATCAAATTGAAATATATTTCCATATAATTGGAAATATGAATAATAATAATGCTATCTCTGCTTTCCTCGCACTTGGGCAAGAAACTCGTCTGAATGTATTTCGCCTCTTTGTTCAGCGAGGAGATAATGGATTAACGCCAAGTGAGATTATTGAAACACTTGGTATCCCTAATGCCACACTCAGTTTTCACTTGAAAGAGTTAGTTGACTCTAATCTCTTATTAGTAGAACGTCAGGGACGTTATTTGATCTATCGCCCTAATGCCGTACATGTTCAAAAATTAAGCGAATTTTTATTAGATAACTGCTGTGGTGGTAAATCATGTATTCCTGCTAAACCTCTTAAGAAAGCCAAAGTCAAATGAAACAATACAACATTCTTTTTCTATGTACCCATAACTCCGCTCGTTCAGTATTAGGAGAGGCATTAGCGTCTACACATCCAAGCGGTAAGTTTGTAGGTTATTCTGCCGGCTCTACTCCAGGTACTTCTATCAACCCGATTGCTAGAGAGTTAGCATTAGAGATGGGTTACGAAGAAAGTAAATTACGCTCTAAGTCATGGGATGAGTATGGTTTGCCAGAGGCTCCGCAAATGGATTTTATTATTACTGTTTGTGATAATGCGGCGGGTGAAGTATGCCCAGTATGGCCAGGTAAACCTGCGACCGCTCATTGGGGCTTTCCTGACCCATCACAAGTAAAGGGGAATGATTTAGAAAAGAAGTCTGCTTTTATTAGCGTAATGAATGGACTTAAAAAGCGAATTGATCTTCTTGCGTCGATGCCTTTAGATACATTAGATTCAATGAGCTTAAAAGAAATTCACTCAAAAGCATGAGAAGTTATGTTTGTGAATTTATTGGTACCGCTTTACTTTTGGCAATCGTCGCAGGGTCTGGCATTATGGGGGAGACATTGGGGGCAGGTAATGCCGCAGTGGCTCTTCTAGGAAATAGCATTGCTACAGGCGCGGGACTATATGTTTTGATTGAGCTATTGGGACCAATTTCTGGTGCTCATTTCAATCCCGTTGTGACTTTCATGTTTTGGAAATTAGGTAATCTGAAATTAAAAAAGATGTTGGGCTATTGGGCTTGTCAGTTTACTGGCGCTATTACTGGAATATTGTTGACTCATTTAATGTTTAGTTTGCCTATCATCCAAGAATCATCTCAGGTGAGAACAGGGGTAGGGATTTGGGCAAGTGAATTTATATCAACACTCATATTACTCTCGGTGATTCGTATTGGCGATCAAGAAGCTAAAGATAGAGTGCCTATGCTTGTTGCCCTAACTGTTACGGCAGGATATTGGTTTACTTCTTCTACTTTCTTTGCCAATCCTGCAGTTGCCCTAGCAAGAAGCTTCACAAATACTTTTGTGGGCATTTCGCCAAATGATGTTTTAGGATTTGTACTTTTTGAAGTATTGGCAGCAACAGTCATCGTTATTTTGTTTTGTCGATCAATAACATCTTTACACAAAGATAAGATACCCTGATAGCATCTTCGTTTTGGCCAAAGCCACCAAAAGTACTTTTGGTGGCTTCTTTATTTCTACCTAGCGATTCGGATATGAATTATGAGGTTACTGTTGGAGGAGGGACAAAATTTGAAGTTCAATGGTCAAGTACAACATCACAAACGTAGTAAAAACTTGAGGCTTAAAAATTTTGACAATTAAAGGGCAAGAATTTCGCATGGATGTGTTAGATTAAGCGGAAAGATTTAAAAATAACAGCAAAATTGATAAAACATATAAACAGCAAAATAAGAACAATTGTTAAACAAATTTAAACATATTTTTCTTATTGATGATGACGCATCAATAAGAAAGGCAATCTCAAGAATATTAAATGAGCATGATTATTTAGTCGAAGAATTTACAAGTGGCGAAAGTTTTTTAGAAAACTTTAGTGAGCGATCGCCTGCAGTAATCCTATTAGATATGGAAATGCCAGGCATTAACGGCATTGAAATTCAAAGACGATTGATTTTAAGGGGTATTAAGACGCCAATCATTTTTGTTAGTGGTCATAGCCATCAACAACAAATAGTTGATAGTATGAAGTATGGCGCCATGGATTTTATTTTTAAGCCGTTTCAGTTAGAAGACTTGCTACTTGTTATTTCAAAAGCGATGCAAAAAGATGAAAAAAATTATTGGCTTTTACAAGAAGCTGATGAAGTGGTAAAAGCCTACAAAACTCTTACAAAGAGGGAAAAAGAAGTGTGCAGATTATTGATAAATGGCTTACTAAGTAAGGAAATAGCAAAACAATTAGAAATTTCAAATGCAACCGTAAAAGTACATAAAGGCCACGTGATGGAAAAATTGAAAGTTAACTCATTACAAGATTTAGTAAAAATAGCAATTAAACATGCCCTTCACTAACGTTCGAGTAATAAATTCACGCCTAGAAGAGTTCTAAAATTATTTGTTTATTAAGTAGGCCCTATGGCAGAGGATTGATAACGAGTGTGTGTACTGAAAACCTCAGAATTACATTTAATAGTCAAAATTAATCAATAGAAAAGAGTAGATTATGTTGTTTGTTCAAAATATCCGCATACTTGCTTGTTATAGCAAGTGGGCAAATAGTAGGATTTTAGAAACCATTAATGAACTACCTGTCAGCGAAATTACAAAAAAACGTGCATCCATCTTTGGTGGTATTTTACCAACCTTAGCTCACATATATATTATTAATCGAATCTGGCAGGGGCATTTACTAGGAAAAGATCATGGCTATACTTCTAGACGAAGCCAAATAATAGAGACCCTTGATCAGTATTCGTCTCAATTAAATGAAATAGGCGATTGGTATATTTCATATGCAAATTCATTAAATGAGCAAGAACTAAACGAAAAAGTATTATTTAACTTTGTAGATGGTGGAAGTGGTGAAATGAATAGGAGTGATATTTTGCTTCATATTGTCAATCACCAAACATTTCATCGAGGCCATTTAAGTGACATGCTTTATCAATCTGGATATGAGCCACCATCTATTGATCTACCTGTATTTCATCGAAACGTATTTAGTAAGATGAATCGGTGAGTTTTTAATAAATTAGGAAAAAGCTAATCGATAATTAGGAAAACGATCGAAGCTCGGGTTAGCCAGAAATATATTTTTGTAATTCTTCGATTAAAGTTTTTTGTTGCTGAATCATTTCTTTTACTACATCGCCTATTGAGATTAAGCCAAGAACTTTGTTTTCCTGAACGACTGGTAAGTGTCGAATATGATGATCAGTCATTATTTGCATACATTTGTCCATACCTGTATGGGGTTCGATAGTAATAACTTTGTGGGTCATGACCTCACTGAGAAGTGTTTCATTACTATTTTTCCCTTTAAGAACTACCTTTCGCGCATAGTCTCGCTCTGAAAAAATTCCTACAAGTTGGCTATGACTCATAATTAGGATGCAGCCAATATTTTTTTCAGCCATTAGAAATAAAGAATCCATAACTTTATTTTCCGGCTTTAAACTAAAGATAGATCTCGAATTAAATTGAAGAAATTGTTCTACTGTGATCATTTGCAACCTCCGTAGTTAAACTAATAAAAGATGAAAGGCGTGAAAAATACCTGAAAAGCCTCAAAACCAAAAGGAAATATATAAACCATTAAAAGTGTAGACTTTTAAATGATCATGCTCGGAAATTAGTGGATAACAAATATTACCCCATTAAATTATTAAAACCTAAAAAAAAATTTAGAAATTACAACTAAATAATTGAATTCAAATTTATAAGTAAAGAAGGATGTTTTAAAGCACCTCAGTAGAAAAAGGATCTAATGATAAATAGCCTGAAATTGATAGAGAAATAATTTTAAAGATAGCAATAAATAATGGATATAGCTTGGATTTGGATACCAGTAACTATTCTAGCCGCGGCATTTCAGGTTGGCCGAAATGTTATACAGCGAAGATTAGTCGAAGAATTAGGAACTATCGGTGCGACACAGGTCAGATTTCTTTATGGACTTCCATTTGCTACTCTATTGGCACTCGGAACTTTGTGGATAACTGGTGCTGACGCACCGGTTATGAATATGGATTTTTTAATATTCATATTCTGCGGCAGTAGCACACAAATTATTGCTACTGCATTTATGCTAGCAGCAATGCGAAAAGGCTCCTTTGTTGTGGTTACAGCTTATACAAAAACAGAACCAATACAAGTGGCAATTTTTGGAGCCATCGTACTTAATGAGACTTTTTCAGGAATATCAATCATAGCAATTATTATTGCAAGCCTAGGAGTCATAATTCTATCTACCAGCAGAGAAAACAAAGCAATAGACAAAAAAATATGGAGTTCAATATTAATGGGTGTGATTTCAGGTGGCTTTTTTGCTGTAAGCGCAGTTTCTTTTCGTGGTGCGTTAGTATCTCTTGGGGATGATAGCCTGTTAGTACGAACAACCTGGTCCTTAATGTGCGCTTTATGTATTCAAGTTGCCCTGTTAGGAATATGGATGTCCATTTTCCAAAGACAATTATATTTAAAGTGTTTTAAAGCATGGCAAGCATCAATTTGGGGTGGATTACTTGGTGTAATGGCCTCGCAAATGTGGTTTATTGCCTTTGCACTAACATTTGCAGCAAATGTAAGAACTCTGGGACTTATAGAAGTTTTATTTGCACAATTATTGACAAAGCATGTTTTTCTAAAAAAAACAAGTCACAAAGAGGGCATCGGAATTTTGCTAATGATTGCAGGAGTGATGATCCTATTACTTTTTTAAAATAGCTTAACTACAGTTTATCAAAAAGAGTATCCAAAAAATAAGAACAGAAAAGGTTGCATATGTAGTAAAGCAAAATAGGCCCCATTCGGGTGCAAAATGTAAGCTTTAAGAAAAAAATCATCAAAGCGTAATCTGTCTTTAGATAAAATAATTATAGTTTCATTGTAGTTCCTCCATGTAGTTATTTATAGCCATCATCATGATGGCTTTTTTTGATTTTTACGATATCAAATTAGGAGGCTATGTAAGTTAATTCATCATCAATATGAACAACGAATTTTGTAGCTACAAGTGCAATATGGAGGCTATATTGGTCTAGAGTATTGTCAATTTATATAAAATAAAAGTAGTAGCTTAAAAAATTTTGAATTAAAGATGCATCTTGTGGTATTGGAAATATCGGGCTTTTAGTATTAACTCTGAACGTTTATAGGCAAATATGAGCATTGGAACCCATGAAATTGCCGGTACTTCATTAATACAAATCATTTATGATTATATGTGCAAGAAAACTGTTAGAAAAGTTGAGCAAAATTACAAAAAACATTGCGGAGGTAAATTAATGAGACTAATAATAAAACTGTGTTGTTGTATTTGGTGGGGCATATCATTTAATCTAGTATTTGCAGAATCTACCACCCTAAAGAATTTTGACTCTGAGTGGAAATATACTGTTGTGCCATATGCTTGGGTACCTGGCATAAGTACAGGACTTTCAGTACCGGCAAGCAATACCCCGGGCGCTGACATATCCGCTGCAGATATATTGAGTCACTTGTCTGGTGCCGCAATGTTTGCAGTGCAGGCTAATTTAGATCAGTGGGGCATATTTGGGGATTTTGCCTATGCAAAATTTAGTAATCAGCGAGCTATTTTGAGAGACCGAATTGATCTCGGCTCAACAGCCACAGTGAGCTTACGAAGTATGAGTGGAGCAGTGACATATCAAGCAATAAAAGAAGACCGATTGCATTTGGATGTTTTAGTGGGTGCAAGAAATATTGAAACAACAGCTACGCTGCAAGTTAATGCTCAAGTTGCAGCACTAAATGGACAATTTTCAAATACGATTAATACAACTGATCCGATACTTGGCTTTAAGGGTAGGATACCTATCATTGATGATAAGTGGTTTGTACCTTTTTACTTTGATCTTGGGGGTAAAGGTGGTCATACGAATACAACGTGGCAAGCGTTTACGGGTGTCGGTAAAAATTACGAATGGGGAGATGTAATTTTGGGATACCGAGCTTTATTTTACGACATGAAATCAGGGAATCCCTTGCAAAACACGACTTTAGGTGGCTTTACCTTGGGAGTTGGTTTTCATTTTTAATATCGCACAAGATATTCAGGGAATATAGAACTTACAAATACAAAACAAAATGATTTTTAGAGAAATAACTGATTTTGAAAATGTTAGAATCAAATGGATAATAATTGCGTTATATAGTACCTTGGGTGGGAAGATGGCCCTAAAAAATGATTTGCAGGACTGTTTCTCAAAAAAATATCAGTGCAATACAAAAGACGCATAAAAATAAAAAAGCTACATTAACAAAAAACTAGGAGAAAAATGTCAAATTTACGATACAAGATAAGTAGGCTTGCACAAATAATTATTGCTGGCGGTGTGATCTTTAGCTCAAGTATCATTGCGCAAGATTTTCCGACAAAACCTGTTCGAATATTTGGGCAAGGACCAGGAAGCACGGCGGATTACTTGTCGCGTTTAATAGGGCAGAAATTAACTGAAAAATGGGGTCAACCAGTCATTATTGACAACCGCGCTGGGGCTGGCGGAACTGTACCAGCGGATATAGTTGCTAAAGCGTCGGCGGATGGTCATACCCTGTTGATGGGCCATGCAGGGCCTAACGTTAGTGCAGTAGTTCTTTATCCTAATTTGCCATATGACCCCGTAAAAGACTTAGTTGGCGTCTCTATGGTCGCAAGCGGGGTAACAGTAATGATGGTTCATCCCAGCATTACTGCGGGTACAGTTACGGAATTTATCCAGTATGCTAAAAAAAGGAATGATTTGAATTTTTCTTCCGCGGGCAACGGCTCAATAAGTCATTTGACCGGAGAGTTATTTAAACAGGTTACGGGCATCAATATGATGCATATCCCTTATAAAAGTGCAGGTGCTGGTCTAACAGCACTACTTGCTAATGAAACCCAAGTTTCTTTTCTCTCGCCAGTCACAGCGTCAGCGCAACTAAAGACTGGCAAATTAAAGGCTTTAGTTGTATCTACAATAGACCGCTTTCCTGGAACCCCAGAAGTACCAAGTTCCGGGGAGGCAGGACTAGTTGGTATGGATGCAAAGTTATGGTTTGGTCTATTTACAGCATCTAAAACACCTAAAGCAATTGTTCAAAAATTAAATCAGGATGTTGCAGAAATTCTCCGGCGCCCTGAAGTAAAAGAGATATTCTTAAATCAGGGTATACAAGCAATGTCTTCTTCGCCAGAATCATTAGATGATTTTGTTAAATCTGAAATAAAACGCTGGACCCCAATTATTAAAAACGCAAACATACAGGCAAACTAAATGACTCAAACATCTATTGAAAACACAAAAGACCCTCGGATTGAGTCAGCCATTTCCCATTGGGCACCTCGTTTTGTGGCTAATGGCGTACCGATGACAGACTTTCTAGAAGTAACCTCTAGCTTGCAACATTGGGACGACTGGTGTGATGCTTGGTCAAAAAGAGCCAGCATACATGAGGCAATGGGACATGAAGCATTGAGAGATGGGTTCACATATTCTGCAAGTCAACATTGGACAAGGGCTGCAGTTTGTTATCACTTCGGAAAGTTTTTATTTGTCAATGATTTAGTACAAATGCGTCAAGCAAATATGAAAGCTGTGGCGTGTCGGAATTTAGCTCTTCCTTACTTAAAGCCTTCTGGAGAAAGGGTTGCGATTCCTTATCAGGGTAAATTTTTATATGGTAATTTACGTAAACCAATTGGCATCACAAATCCTCCGATAGTCATCATGTGTATGGGTCTTGATTCGGCAAAAGAGGAAATGGATGATTACGAAAATCGATTTTTAGTGCGAGGATTAGCAACTTTGGCATTTGATGGTCCTGGGCAAGGAGAAGGGGAGTATGATTTTCCCTTGTGTCCGGAGTATGAGAAGCCTGTTGAGGCAGTTTGCGACTATCTAGAAACCCGTTCAGATATTGACTTAAACCGAATTGGTATTTGGGGAGTTTCATTAGGCGGACATTTAGCGCCAAGAGCGGCCTGTTTCGAAAAAAGGATAAAAGCTTGCGTAGCACTGTCAGGGGCTTATCAGCGTTCTGCGAGTTTTGAGGGAAGGCCTGTAATCAATGTTGAAGCCTTTCGAGTTAGAACTAAAAGTTCGAATTTAGAAGAGGCCGGAAAAGTTGCTTTAAGGATGTCATTAAAGGGGATTGCAAAAAATATTACATGTCCAATTTACATTGTTGCAGGAGATAAAGATAGATTAACACCCACTGATCAAGCTCAGTTATTGGCCTCGGAAGTTTCTGGGCCTTGTGTACTCTCAATTATTTCAGGGGGTAATCACGTTGTGAATAATCTTTGGTATCGATACCGAGATCAGACCGCGGATTGGATGTCTAAGCAGTTATATGCAATTTAAAAATAGTGCAGAGTTTGAAAGGAACAAAAGAAGATCTCTATAGGAGAGTAATTAGGACATAACCAATTCAGTATAAGACGTTTAAAGTGAAACGGCAAAATTGTAATAATTAAGAGGTAGTATAAAGTATGCGTTCTTTAATCCATATCATTGTAATCTTGCAGTTTATTCTATTGTCAAATGCCTATGCCGCAAGGCCAATGATGACCGACGATGCGAGAATCATTGATGATAAATCCTGCCAAGTGGAGTCATGGGTTAGAAACAATCATTCAACGACTGAGTATTGGGCATTGCCAGCATGTAACCCACTTGGATTTTTTGAGTTAACCATTGGTGGAGCTAAAACAAATAGTTCCCAGACCGTCGGCTTTAATCAAGAGGGAACACCCCTCAGCGATAGTGTCGTTCAAGTTAAAACATTATTTCGTGAAATCCAACCCAACAACTGGTCAATTGGGGCCGCTATAGGTAGAAATAAGCATCCTAGTTCATTTGGAACTGCACGGACGAATGATGTCTACGGGTATATTCCATTTACTGCGTCCCTGAATGATGATATGCAATTTGTACACATCAATTTTGGAGCAACTAAAAGACAGTTAGATGATCAATTTTTAAGAACTTGGGGCTTGGGTATTGAATATCAATTGACAACGAATACGTATGCAATTGCAGAATCTTTTGGCGAAACGCGCAGTTCACCTTTATATCAGGGTGGGGTGCGTCACTGGTTTATACCAAATCGTTTTCAGATGGATTTAACATACGGAAATAAAGCTGGTTTTGGTGGAGACAATAAATGGATTTCTATTGGAATTCGAATACTTACGCCAGCATTTTTGCCTTAGACTATTGAAAACGAATTAGGTTTTCAGCTGGTGTGGTGTCTCAGCCTGCATTCTTAAAAATGCATGATAATAAAAACTTATAAATACCACTTATGCATAATTTCTGGCCAAGTACCTCATACCAAACTCTTCAAGTAAATCAAGATAACCAATTAATTGTTACAGATGATTTTTTGCGGATGTATTTATCTCGACCAGAATTGAGTTTAATTCCGCAGTCATGTCTAAAAGAAAGACAAATTCATGAAGCATTAGTTATTAATCCTCGCCAAGAGGTGTCGGAGGAAATGCTTCAGCAAATTCAGGATAAAGATGTTTTAGCAAATTATCAAATTTGGTTTAGATACAGAACGAAGCTTCTAGAAGCAAGATCATTAGAAAGTTTTTATATGGGACTATTTAAAGGCGACGGAGTAGATGTCCCGCCATTATTTATAAACCAATTAGTACAAATATTTATGTGTCACTTGCTCGGACGTCAGCCAAAAGGAATGGATGGGCGAGTCGGCGAAATATTTTTTCGTACCCAAAAAATATCGGTTTTAGAAGACGGCATTGTGATGGCCGCCGATGACGAAACCGTGAATACCAATGCCCAAACAGAGGCCTTTGATAACATTATTGACCTTTTAAATAAACCTTCACATCTAACTCGTAAATTAGATCTTGAAGTGTTGAATGAAGATAACGAGGAACTATATTGGACTAGAGATGAAGATTTTGATTTTGCTATTCCATTGAACATAGGTCAAAAACCGATTCAGAATTTTTGTGACATTTTGGTACGCTGGATAAATCATTTTTTGGGAGTAGATGTCAAAATTACACCTTTGCAGGCTATTAGTGACTCTCAATGGATATGGCATGTAGGTTTAGACGCGGCGGCTACGGAGATATTAAACGCACTTTATAACAAGGAGCTATTGGACCCGTCCGCTTTGAGTCGGATAATTTGTCTATTTCGAATGGATTTCCTCCATACTAGAGACGTTCGCCCAGAAATGGTTGGTAAGCCAGTATATTTAGCAATTGCAAAAAATGAAAATCACGAGTTAAAATTGAAACCCCAAAATTTATTATTTAACCTTCCTTTAGCTAAAGCCTCGTAACCTCAAAAGCAACATTGCTCAAGAAACTTTAATTACGAAATTTGCCTCGAAACTTTATTCATTTGAGTCTAAAACATGCAAGAAAAACAAAATAAAAAAAATTCAAGTGCAATAGCTGGATGGATATTCATGTCAAGATGGCTTCAAGCGCCACTTTATATTGGCCTTATCGTAGCGCAAGGTGTTTATGTTTGGCAGTTTTGGCTAGAATTAGTACACTTAATTTCATTAATGGGGAGTAAGACTCCAACAGATACCGAAGTCATGTTGATTGTCCTTGGATTGATTGATGTTGTGATGATCTCAAATTTATTAATCATGGTCATTGTCGGGGGATGGGAAACCTTTGTATCTAGACTAGGCTTAGAAAATCACCCAGATGAACCAGAATGGTTATCACATGTCAATGCAGGTGTTTTAAAAGTGAAATTAGCTACAGCAATCATTGGAATCTCTTCAGTTCATTTATTAAAAACTTTTATCAATGTTGAAAACTTTGACGAAAAGACCCTAATTTGGCAGACAATTATCCACATGACCTTCGTGATTTCAGCTTTAATTATTGCTTACGTCGAAAAAATTATTGCCACTACAAGGCACCACGAATAATTATAGGAGGTTTTGGCCAAAGGTTTTACAACTGCATGGCTACACCCGTTGGTGAGCTAAGCAAACAGCTTAGCTCAAATATGATCAAAGTACCTGGTTATCGATGTAACTAAGTCCCTTTTTCAGAAGTTATGAACCTACAGGGAAATGTCCTCTTCTTTTTTGGTAAGAGTCTTTCGCTTCTAAAAATACTTCTAAAAGTTGTGCAAAGAAATGCTTGATTGTGTTCATAGTAAAACTCCTTTGAATAAGAAAATCATAAAAAAGAAATCCTAAAGATAAAATTAATTCATATATTAGGGTTTATACCTAGGTATTATCCCTTAAATTGTTGAAATGTGTGTAATTTCAAATAAAAACAGATAAAGTATTATTTTTACCAACTTTGAGACGGTTAATGAAATTTCTCTTATCTTGTGTTTTTTTGATGATTAGTGGGCAGTTTGCGAACGCAGCCTTTCCGGAAAAACCGATACGTTTAGTGGTTCCCTTTGCTACAGGAGGAACATCTGAAATAGTCGCTAGGAGTATTGCCACAGGGCTTACTAGCCAACTAGGGCAATCGGTATATGTGGACAATAAACCTGGTGGAGCAGGCAACATAGCCATGGAAGAAGTGAAGGGAACTGCTCCAAATGGATATACTTTGATACTCGGTCACGTTGGGACATTAGCTGTAAACCCAGCACTTTTCGGAAAAAAACTACCTTATGACCCGAATAAGGATTTTTTGCCCATTACATTAATAGCAAAAGTTCCAAATGTTATTGCTGTGAGTCGAGAAAGTAAAATAAAGACGCTGAGTGACCTTGTAGAAGAGGCTAAGAAGAACCCAGGAAAGATCAACTATGGTTCTGCAGGTAATGGTAGTGCCGGTCATTTAGCAATGGAGTATTTTTCAGCAGAAGCCGGTATTGATTTAGTGCATATTCCCTATAAAGGATCAGGAAATATGTTGACAGACTTAATTGGCGGGCAAATACAGGTAACATTTAATGGCTTACCATCATTAATCGGTCAAATAAAAGGGAATAATTTAACACCCCTAGCCGTTGGCAGTGGAATAAGATCGCTCATATTACCCAATGTACCCACAATTTCAGAGAGTGGCTATAAAGGCTTTGAAACATCACAATGGTATGGTTTATTGGCGCCTGCCGGAACACCTCTAGCAATCGTTGAGCAACTACAACTAAACATTGTAAAAATACTTCAATCAAAAGAAGGATCAAAAAGAATGTTGGACGATGGGGCAACACTCGTTGGAAACTCTTCTGACGATTTCAGGAAGTTTATTCGTCTTGAGCAAGAGCGTTGGACTAAAGTAGTAATCAAAGCAAAAATATCGATAGATTAAGAACCGATTAGTAAGCTGACATCACCCTCTAGGCTTTTAATTTTCGATTGAATTTTTTTGAGTTGTTGGTCATTTAATAATTCAGTAATCTTTAAAAGTACCATGGTGCTATTTTCAATTCGGAGTTGTTCATAGTCCTTTTGGTCAGCAGTCCGCCCATTGATTAGCCCTAAAAAGAGAGTTTTTAGCATCTCCTTTGTAGCCGGATGAGATGGTTTAGTCTGAATAATTAAATTAAGAGTAGATAGAATATCTGCCTGTTTACGTAATCGATTTTGATAAATTGTAGTGTTATCTAATAAAAACTGCGCAGCAATAATTTGAAGTTGTATTTTTTGTGCTTTTGATAAATCACCAGTAAAAAATTCAGTACGCTCCACTAATTTATCAAAGCGTTTTTCAAAACTCACTTGCGAAGATGGAGTTAGATAATCTGATTGATATTGAGAATTAGCTTTTTTGAAAGCTTTTTCTATATTAGATAATTGATTAGGATTTAAAAGTAGGGCTAGAGTTGCTGCGTCATCTAAAAGAATGAAGATAGACGATTCAAAAACCGCTCGACTCTCTACCGTGATAGATTTAGCCTCTTCATACCGAATGGGACGGTCAAATAAAGATCTTAATTTAATGAGTTTAGCCTGAACTTGAGGCAGTTCATTAATACGATGCGTATTTAATAATTTGGGAGCAGCTTGATCTAAAAAGGCTTTTTGTGATGCAGTGCTATCGATGTAACTACCCAGCCACCACTTTAAGAGGAAATCGCTCTGGTTATAAGCAAGCTGTATAGAACTACATGAGTTGAGTAAAAAAGTAAAAGAGATGAAGAAAAATAAAAGAAGTTTGCGCATATCAAATTAAAGTAAAAGAGCGCAGAATAATTAGCCTAATCAAAAGAATTTATAACCACCAAATTTAATCCATGGAGATTTGTTTATCCTTAATAATCTTGCTCCACACTTGAGATTCTTTCGCTATATATTTTCTTAAATCATCTCGTGTTCCAGGCATTGGGTAAAGACCATGCTCGAATAAGTCTCTAGAGACATCTTTATCGGTAAGAACTTTTACAAGTTCTTTATTCCAACGCTCTAAAAGAACATCAGGTGTTTTGCTAGAAGCCACAAAAGCATACCAATTACTAGAATCAAAACTTGGGTAACCCGATTCGGCAATTGTAGGTACATTTGGTAATGCTTCTAATCGTTTGGAACTAGTAACGGCTAAAGCCCGTAATTTACCACTTTTAATATGGGGCATAGCCGATGAAATTGTCGAATAATAACAATTAACTCTACCGCCCAAAACATCAATTAAAGCAGGACTACCGCCTTTATAAGGAATATGGGTGGTATCAATATTGGCAAGAACATTTAAAAGCTCACCTTGAAGATGGGAGGCAGAGCCGTTGCCAGTAGAGGCAAAGGTAATTTTTCCAGGATCTCGTTTGGACTGATCAATAAAATCTTTTAAATTTTTAATAGTTGACTCCGAGGGCACAACGAGTATATTTGGAAATGCGACACCCATCGTTAAAGGCGCCAAATCCCTAACAGGATCGTAATTGAGTTTCATGAGGTGTGGTGCAATCGATAGAGGACCTATTGATCCAAGTAAAATCACAGAACCATCAATTGGTCCAAAAGCTACGGTAGCGTGAACAATATTTCCACCAGCACCAGCACGATTTTCGACAATCACAGATTGACCAATATTTTCGGATAATTTTTTTGCAATAATTCGAGCAGCTGTGTCTGTGCCGCCACCCGCAGCAAATCCCACATACATAGTAATAGGTTTTTTTGGAGGGAATTCCTGAGCAAAAATATGCATCGGGTCTAGCATAAAAACAGTCAAAATTGCTAATATGGGATAGGAGAAAAAAGATAGATAACTAATTTTCATATAGTGATGTACATATAAAAGTAATTGGAAACCAATTTTATATTGAATACGGAAAAAAGATTTAAGTTTGTAAGGTAAACGCTTCGTGGATAGATGTTTGTATGCCACCCCCCATGACAGCGCCACCACCTGCAACATAAATACTTCTGCCAAGAACTACAGCACCCAAACCGTGCCTAGGGGTCGGCATTGGGGCATATTGTTCCCAGGAATCTTTGGAGATGTCATAGGCTTCATTTTGCCCAAATACGCGATTTGTACCTTCCCCACCCATGACGAAAATTTTATTATCTAAAATTACAGCCCGTGTCCAGATCTTGCGGTTGGAAGTGGATTTCGGGCCTCCCATCGATCAGATTGGGAAATGTATACATGATGTAGATTAGAGTTTGTATGAAAATTATCAACTCGACCGCCAATCACATGAATTAGCCCTTGGTGAGAAACTGCACCGACGTGATCTCTTGGGGTATGCATTGGGGCGCGTTTTTCCCAGCGATCGGCAATAGGGTCATACACCTGATGCGTACCAATCGATTTTTTTGTATCGGTTGTGTCACCCACAGCGCCACCGATAGCATGTAGATTTTTATTAATCGATACACATGCAATGGATCCAGCTGGAGATGGCAGGGGAGCAATGCGTTCCCACTTGTCCAAGCTATCGGAGTATACATAGCAGTCCACTCGAGGTTTTCGATTTTGCTCTATGTAGCCACCAATTGCATACACTTTTTTATCAATAGTAACTACACCAACGTGGTTGGCTCCACTAGGTAGCGGAGTGGTAACAATCCAAATATCTTTTTGGGGATCGTAAATATGATGGTAGGAGCGATCTACACGTTGCTCTCCATAGCCCCCAATGAGGTGCATTCGGCCATTCATCTCGGTAGCCCAGGCCATTTCACTTCGTGGCAAGGGTAAGCTAGCTCTGGTAATCCACTTGCCAGGATTAATCGCTTTTGGGGCGGGACTATCAAATACAGCTTGCGTGTCAGCTAGTGGCGGGCGAGAAATTAAACCAGCTTGATTTAGCCGTTCATAAGCATCACCATGATGGCTCATTTGAGCATACCCAGAAGTAGATGCAATACCGGCAACACTACTCAATAAAAAATTTCGCCTGTTCAAGTTTTTCTCCGTGTTAAATCAATAGAATTGGACGGTACTCTGAATTAATTTGATTAAAATTAATCATAATCGAAATTAAAAAATTAAGCTTTATTAAATAAGTAAAGAGGCAACATTTCTAGATAGAAAAAGTTGACTATTTTTTGGGAATCAGATGTATTGAAAAAATGATTAGAAAAAAAATGCCAAATAACCAATGTAGAAAAACTATATTTAATCGATAGGATTCCGGACCATAATAAAGAAAAAGTCCAGAACAAATAATAAAGATGGCGCAAGCAAGTTGTAATAAGCCAGTCCAAATATTTTTACGTAGCCATCCACCCCGTATAAATATGTATCGTTAATATAGACCCAATTGTGAGTGTGAATAAAATTGATGATGCCCCATGAATAATCAAAAGAACTCGAGCTTCATTAATAGAGTATGCTGATACTAACTCAATATATATTAAGTAAGCCAAGCCAGAAAACGAGCAAAGATAAATACTGAATACACAAAAGTATTTTTGCCAAGCCTTCATTTGGCCTAAACGTATTTTAGAAGAGGGCATTTCACTCGGGCAAGTAAGATAAAAGGGACGCCCTATCTTAGCCAATAGGCATTAACCCCAAAACAATAAAGCCTTACCAATCTATGGCTTATTAAAGATTGTCCTTGTGTAAGGTGAAGCTTTTATTTTAAGTACGGATTTGTTTAAATTGTCTTAAAAAGGAATACTTTGAAAGTTGAAATGCGAGGAATGCTATTAGGGTTGGTTGGAGTCGCCATGTTTAGCCTAACACTGCCAATAACTAAAATAGCCTTAGAAGTTTTGAATCCATACTTTATTTCATTTGGGCGAGCTACTTTAGCAGGTATTGCGGCACTAATCTATGTGATTTCTATTAAAGCGCCTATGCCCGAACCGCAGATACTAAAAAAATTAGGAATTATCGTACTAGGGGTAATTGTTGGTTTCCCACTATTACTTACGCTTGCCCTAGACCAAGGTTCCTCATCTCATGGCGCCATTGTGATTGGCATATTACCTTTGGTTACCTCTATTGTTGGGGCAATTCGTTTTAAAGAGCGACCATCGATTGGGTTTTGGATGACGGCGATTGTTGGTGCTGGTCTTGTTCTGACTTATGCATTGATTACAGGTTCTGGTCAACTGAGTCAGATGGATATTTTATTGGTTCTAGCATGTATATTCTCAGCAATTGGTTATGCTGAAGGCGCTGAATTATCCCGCCGAATCAATCCCAAATTAGTGATTTCTTGGGCATTAATTGTTTCATTACCGCTGAATGGGTTAATTACAGTATTAAATTTTGAGGAGAGTTTTTTTCGAGCAGAAGCGCAAGTGTGGATTGCTTTTGTATATTTGGGTTTATTTTCTATGTATATTGGATTTTTTTTCTGGTATGCAGGCTTGGCTACAGGAGGGATTGCTCGCGTTTCACAAGTGCAGTTAGTCCAACCGTTTTTAACATTAGTTGCGGGCAGCCTATTGATCGGAGAAGCAATTACTTGGATTAATATTATTTTTGCTACCTTAGTTGTGATTAGTGTGATGGTCGGAAAAAGTATGTTGATTGAACGTCAACAATCACTTCCGATTAGTTAGCTGATTCAATAAGCTAAGCTGCAGATCTTATTTAATGTGAAACGGCTTACTGATCACGGACTTTAGCAATGAGGTTTTTTTCAAGGCCTCGCTTATCAATAATAGCAAGTCGCATTGCCTCCGACTCAAAATCCTTAATTGCCGGGTGAGTGCCATCATTGCCAAGGTTGACTATATAGGTCCAAAGAATTTGATGTGACCCAGTCCGCTTATAAATGTCGACTACTCTTTTCATGAAGTGCTTTGGTGTTTACTAAGGTCTTTAGCATACTCTGCTTTTTGTTTAATAGGACAAAAATTTTTTTAAGGATTGATAGCTTGTTTGAACTTCGTGTTTTTGTAGGTATTAGCATTTGGTTGACTACCCGGCTGAATCTTAGCCTATGCTTTAATCGCCATCAATAAAAATACTTTCCTCCTGTATTAGCCGCTTGGACTAGGCACTCAAAGGTACTAACCATATGAAATATAACAAAATTATTAAGTAATGCTCTCTTATCAACACCATAAAGTTTAGAAAATATTACAAATCAGTGATACATATTCAACAAAAAATATTAATAGTTTTATATAATTGGAATTATGAAATTTACTAAAGCAGTTAATATTCACTTGGCATTAGGACAAGAAACCCGCCACCATATCTTGAGTTTGATTGTCCAGCAAGAGGATGGCATCAGCCCAAAAGAGATTCATGAGCGTTTAGATATACCACCACCCACACTTAGTTTTCATCTAAAAGAGTTATTACAGGCTGAACTGATCTGTGTCCAAAGAAAGAGCCGTAATTTGATATATCGACCACAGGCTCATGTGATTGCTGAGTTAATTAGTTTTCTGGAGGATAACTACATCAATCTAAAAAAGGAAAATAACAGCATAAAGCCACGTATAAAATAT
>RFMZ01000275.1 GCA_009927445.1 Betaproteobacteria bacterium | reverse complement strand
GTATTGAGATGAGCACTCTTTTGCGTATGACTGAAGTTATTGAAGAGGTAATTGGCTCTAAGCGAATCGCACTGATTACTGGCCCCAATCTTGCTAATGAACTGATTCTGCGCCAACCTGCGGGCGCTGTTGTTGCTGCGCATTCACAGGCACTCGCTGAAGAAATTCGCACCCTTTTTAGAAATCCTTATTATCGGGTTTATACATCGGTAGATGTTTTGGGATGCGAATTATCGGGAGCAATCAAAAGCGTTATCGCACTTGCTGTTGGAATTTCTATCGGCATGGAATATGGCGAAAATACTCAAGCAATGCTCATTACTCGCGGACTCAATGAAGTTGCACGACTTTGCGCAGCGCATGGCGCCGACCCACTGAGTGCAGCAGGACTAGCTGGAATGGGCGATCTTGTTGCTAGCTGCGGTTCAGCTCTTTCGCGCAATCGCACCTTTGGCGAAGTATTAGGACGCAGTGGTTCAATGGATTATGCGCGTGAACATGTCGCAAAAACAGTGGAGGGCGTAGCCTCATCCAATGCAATTCTTGAAATCGCTCACCGTGTTGGAGTTGAAGTGCCTGTAATCGAAGCAGTCGCTGACATAGTTGCGGGCAATCTGACACCAGTTGCCGCCCTTGAGCGTTTGATGTCTATTACTACCGCGTCAGAGAATTTCATCAAATGAGTAAAACGCGAGTAGCAATTATTTGTGGTGGACGCAGTAGCGAACATGAAATTTCATGCATCTCAGCCGGTGGAATATTGGCAGGAATTGATCGCACACTGTATGAACCAGTTTTGATTGGTATTACACAACAAGGTGACTGGGTGCTTCTTCCCAATGATTACGCTCTATCAATTTCTAATGGAGCACTTCCACATGTTGACCCAAGTGCACCAGCAGTAGTTGCAGATATTGCAGGACTAAGTAGCCAAGGCAAGAATTTAGATATCGACATTATTGTCCCAGTTCTTCATGGTCCCTATGGTGAAGATGGAACTATCCAAGGTTTTTGCGAGATGGCAGATATTGCCTATGTCGGTAGCGGTGTTCTTGCATCATCTGTTGCAATGGATAAATCATTTGCTAAGCCAATATTTGCAGCCGCTGGAATCAAAGTTGCCGAGGGATTCGTAGTCACTAAAGAAGAGTGGGCTAACGATAAGAGTGGATGCGCAAAGAGGATTGCAACTCTTGGCTATCCAGTATTTGTGAAACCAGCACGCGGTGGCTCTAGTCGTGGAACACATAAAGTACACAGCGCTGGCGAACTTGAGAAAGCCATCGCTGACACACATACTTTTGATCGCAAAGCGATTATTGAAAATGCAGTTGTTGGGAAAGAGATTGAATGCGCTGTTCTCGAATTCGATGGAGCACCGCACGCATCAGTTGTCGGTGAAATCAAAATTAGCGATGC